>DGTW01000104.1 GCA_002393835.1 Treponema sp. UBA4326 | reverse complement strand
GTTGAACGCATGAAGCGCGAATACAAGTGCGAAGTAGAAGTTACTCCACCAAAAGTAGCATACCGTGAATCTATCACAGCACGCGGTGACTTCAACTATACACACAAAAAACAGACTGGTGGTTCAGGTCAGTACGGTCGCGTAGCTGGTTTCATGGAGCCGATAGAAGACAAAGACTACGAGTTCGTAGACGCAATCAAGGGTGGTGCTATTCCTAACGAATACATTCCTTCTTGCGACAAGGGCTTCAAACGCGCTATGGAAAAAGGCTCTCTCATCGGAGCTCCTATCGTCGGCGTTAAATGTACAATCAATGATGGTCAGTACCACCCGGTTGACTCTTCAGATATCGCATTCCAGACTGCAGCTATCGGTGCATTCCGCGAAGGCTATCAGAAGGCAAAACCAGTTATTCTTGAACCAATCATGAAGGTTTCTATCGAAGGTCCTACAGAATTCCAGGGTAACATGTTCGGTCTTATCAACCAGCGCCGTGGTGTAATCCTTGAATCTACAGATGAAAACAACATGTCTGTAGTAAACGCTGAAGTTCCTCTTTCAGAAATGTTCGGATTCTCTACAATCCTCCGTTCTTCAACACAGGGTAAAGCAGAATTCACAATGGAATTCCTGAAATACGGCCGCGTTCCAAACAACGTTGCTGATGAACTCATGAAGAAATATCAGGAAGAACGCAAGGCTGCAAATAACTAAGCCTCAGGCAAAGGAGAAAAATATGGTAAAACAGGATCTTTTTGACAAAAGCCCGGTTCGTCTTTTTGATGAAGCTACAAACGGAGGACTCAAAGCTGGTTCTCTCGGTCTTGTAACATCTAAGAAAGGTCTGGGAAAAACTTCTGTTCTCGTACAGTTCGGAATGGACACTCTTTTGCAGGACAAGCAGCTCGTGCACGTAACATTTGACCTTCACTCTTCAAACGTTATCTCATGGTACGACGGAATCTTCACAGAGCTTGCAAAGAAGAAGAATGTCGGAAACGCTTCTGAACTCAAAAATGACGTTGTTGCAAAGAGAACAATCCTTAACTTCTCTCTCGACAACTTCTCCCTTTCAAAGGTCGTTAACACACTCAACGCACTCAAAGCCGGCGGAATCGCTGTTTCAGGCGTTGTTATGGATGGAATCGACTTTTCTAAGGTTTCTGAAGGCGACGTAAACGCTGTTGCACAGTACGCTGCTGCTGAGAAAGTAACAATCTGGCTTTCAGCTAACGCTGACGGTTCAAAGCTTGCTGACTCAGTTCCAGCTGCTTTCGAAAAATATTTCGGTGCAGTTGTTAACCTCGCTCAGGAGAACGACAAGGTTGCAATCAAGGTTCTCAAGATTGGTGACAAGAAAGACGTTGAAACCGGTCTTAAACTTGATTCAAAGACACTTCTTATGACTAAATAATTAATTAGTTCATAACACAAAGCCGTCTGACTTTGAAGGAAACTTCAATTTTCAGGCGG
This sequence comes from Treponema sp. UBA4326, assembly GCA_002393835.1. GTDB lineage: Bacteria > Spirochaetota > Spirochaetia > Treponematales > Treponemataceae > Treponema_D. Next base: position 10,694 of record DGTW01000104.1, on the reverse strand, counting down.
CTTTTTTATTTTCCTGCCGATAATGAATTATGAAGAAAAAAATTCCTCTACTTCTTTTCTTTCTCATGCTTACATTCAGTATTTCATCACAGGACACAAACCGTTACAAAAAGATTTATATTGATTTAAAGACACCAGGTTCGGACGTTTCGATCTGGACAACTTTTTATGCGTTTAACGATGTGGAAGAAGGTGACAGACTATGCAGGGAGCTTTTTAACTTTACTACCCTGCCCCGCATAATCAGTGAGGATAATTTTGTCCCGCTTACATGGATAGACCCGGCAAGCGGACTGACAGGATACAGTTACGCCGTCATGAAAAACGGCTTTGAAATCTGGATCTTCAAAAACACCGGCGACGGAAGGCTCCGCGGAAAAGGCTTTTATTCATATAAAGTCGGAGAACGCTCGGAATAAAATAATTTATAATTTTGCAGGAAAATCCCAGATATTTAAAAATAAAGAGAATCGCAATGTTTATTGCAATTGAAAAAATAAGAATTGCTTTTTTGTTTTGTTTTTCTGCAATGAAAATTCCCATATTGTAATTGAAAAAAATGGAAACCATCATTAGAAGAACGAATTTTGGTTCACCCCAGGCGAACACCTGACGCTATTTCCACGGGAAAAGGAATGAACTGATTTTTCTCGGGCCGAGGGTTTCCTTGTCCTGTGCGATCAGCTCATCCCACGGTACATTTGCCCTTTTATCACGGTCATTTATGTAGCCGGGATGTTCATCAAGCCAGTCATATTTATAAAGCCTCAGGCGGGTTGCATTCATAGTTGCAAGAGTAATTCCGTTTACTCCCGGTGCTATAAATACAAATACGAGCGAGAGCATAAAAAGCACGCCGTTGTACAGAAACAGGAAAAGCGAGAACATCGGATTATCAAAGAAAATTATAAAGCTCTTTTTGAGGCACTTCTTAAATCCGTTCTGCTCCTGAAGGAAATACAGCGGAAGAAAATACTGAAGCGCAATTGCACTGATAAGCAGAAACCAGCAGATGGCAGCTGCAACCAGGGTGCCGAGCCAGCCGAACTGTGTCCAGTAATAGGGAATCGCATTGAGGGCCATGAATGTTACGGCCGTTACAAGAACAGAAAATGCAACTGCAAGCTTCCATACTACCCGCATTGAACGGAAAAAAAGTCCTGCTGAAGGTGTATTAAAGTCTGCAATTTTCATTGCATTTGCGCCCCACGCAAATACAGGAATCATAAAGAGCGATATTGCTGCAATCAGGGTAACCCATGGAAGAAGCGTATTGTATGCTTCAAGGTATGGAGAAGTTTCAAACCATGCAAAGGCGATGATTCCGCCCCAGAGGATAAGTCCGATATTGTAAATGAAAAGCTGAAGAAGGTTATCCCAGCCGTCACAGAGATTTTTTTTGAGGAAAAATTTTATCATCAGAAGAGCCCCTTTATGTTTCCGTCGTCATCGACATCGATATTCATTGCTGCAGGAAGTTTCGGAAGTCCAGGCATTGTCATAATTTCACCTGCAAGGGCAACTACAAAGCCTGCACCGCTGTAAAGTTGAACGTCGCGGACAGGGAAAATATAATCCTTTGGTGCTCCGGCAAGTTTAGGATCATGACTTATTGAATTCTGGGTTTTTGCAATGCAGACCGGAAGATCCTTATAGCCTTCTTCTTCATAAGTCCTGAGCTTTTTAAGTACATTCGGCGGGAAGTCCACATCCTTCGCACGATAAATCTCTCTGGCAATCTGACGGATTTTGTCTGCAAGACTCAGGTGTGATTCATACAGGTAATGGAATTTTGCTTCACCCTTCTCTGCAATTTCACTGACTGCAGAAGCGAGTTCCGTCATTCCTTCTCCACCTTTTTCCCAGCCTTCACAGATAACTGCCCTTGAATTCTTTGCTTCACAGAGTTTCTTTAAAAGTTCAAGTTCTTCATCCGTATCAGTTACAAATTTATTGATTGCAACGACAGACGGAACCCCGAATTTTGCAATGTTTTCAATATGAACTGCAAGATTTTCAAATCCCTTTTCAAGAGCCTGTGTGCTTGGAGTTGAAAGATCTGCCTTTGCCATTCCGCCGTGCATTTTAAGTGCCCTGACAGTTGCAACGATAACGACCACATCAGGAGAAATGCCTGCAATACGGCACTTTATGTCCATGAATTTTTCTGCACCGAGGTCTGCTGCAAATCCTGCCTCAGTTACGACGTATTCCCCGGTTGCAAGTGCGCTCAAAGTTGCATTTATTGAGTTTGTTCCCTGCGCAATGTTTGCAAAAGGTCCGCCGTGTACAAAAACTGGATTCTCTTCGAGAGTCTGAACAAGATTCGGGCGGATTGCATCCTTAAGGAGTGCTGCAATTGCACCGGTACATTTTAATTCACCGAATTTTACCGAGCGCTTGTCAAAAGTTTTTCCGATCGTGATGTTTGAAATGCGGTTCTTGAGGTCTGAAATTGAAGTAGAAAGACAGATGATTGCCATGAGTTCGGAAGCAACGGCAATCGTAAAATGATCTTCACGAGGATTTCCGTCTGCTGTACCGCCGAGACCTATTATGATATTGCGAAGTGCACGGTCATTGAGGTCTACGCAGCGTTTCCAGGTTATCGTACGTGAATCGATTCTGAGCGTATTTCCCTGGTGAATGTGATTGTCGATTATTGCCGCAATCAGGTTGTTTGCGATTGAAATTGCATGGATGTCGCCCGTAAAATGCAGGTTGATTTCTTCCATCGGAACAATCTGAGCATATCCGCCGCCACATGCACCGCCCTTAACGCCGAAACACGGTCCGAGGCTAGGTTCCCTGAGGGCAATTACAGCTTTCTTTCCGATTTTATTAAGACCGTCACCAAGTCCGATTGAAACAGTCGATTTTCCTTCACCTGCAGGCGTCGGGGTTACAGCTGTCGTAAGGATAAGGTGACCGCGGTTTGAAGGATCTTTTGCCTTGTTCTGCAGGTTTCTGAGTTCAGCCATTGTTATCTTGGCCTTGTATTTTCCGTACAGATCCAGGCTGTCCTGTGATATACCGATTTTTTCGGCAACCTGAACGATTGGCAGCATTTTGTTGCTCTGTGCAATTTCAATATCAGACAGCATGGGAATCTCCTGCAAAACTAAAATCTTTAAAATATTTTATCCGATTATTGATTTTAATTCTACAGTACCCAGTTCTCAAGAAAGTCAGCTATTCCGTCTTCATCATTTGATTTTCTCGTAACAAAATCTGCTTTCTGTCTGATTGCTTCCTGACCGTTACACATTGCAACTCCATAGCCGCACAGTGTCAGAAGCGATTCATCATTGAAGCTGTCACCAAAACCCATTGTCTGCTCGTGAGGAATGCCAAGATAATCAGCAAGATAAAGAACCGACTGTCCCTTTCCGCAGTCAGGCGGCATTACTTCAAGGAAAAAAGGCTTGCTCGTAAAGACATCAGCCCTTCCCTTAAGGACCTGCCTTAACTGCGGCAAAAAAACTTCAACTTCCTTTTCCGGAGCAGGAACCAGAATCTTTGGATGTCCCTTATTCAGAAAATCACTGAAATTTTCAACGCACTTGAACTTAAGTCCGCACATTATGGAATCTTTTCTCGTCCATTCCGTGTCTCGGTCAGCATAAATTGTATCAGCATCACAGACGTGACAGCCGAGGTTTCTTGCAGAAGCTTCTTTGTAAACTGTATTTAAGGTTTCTCCGTCAAGTTTACAGGTTCTGAGCGGAAGACGCGTATGAAGGTCAATTATGCACGCTCCGTTTATCGAAATCAGGTAGCGCCCGGCCTGAGTCCCTGCAATATTGAGGGTGCGTACATAGGGAAGAATGGCATTTTCAGTGCGGCCCGAACAGAGAACGATGTATATTCCCCTTTCAGCGCATTTTCTTATGGCCTGAACCGTAGCAGGTGATATTTCAAGTCCGGAAGTAAGAAGCGTGTCATCAAGATCAAAGGCTATCAGCTTAACGTTCAGGTGTGAAGAAGGTAATTTTTCCATAATAAAAAGTATACAAAAAATATTTCTTTCGTGCTATTCTTCCCATATGAATTATGATTCTACGCTGATATTAAGCCTCATAAGCCGCATTCATTCCCAGAGCCAGGATTTTTTATTCAAAAAACTTTCTGAAAACGGAATGAAGGAAATGGCAACAAGCCACGCAAACATCCTCTTCTGCCTCAGCGTAAAAAAAGTCATGTCCCTGGGCGAACTGTCAGAAAAAATCAACCGGGACAAATCAACCACGACAATACTGGTGCGCAAGCTTGAGCAGGAAAACTATGTAAAAACACAAAAAGCCCCTTCTGACAGCAGAAAAAAAACAGTCAGCCTGACGGCAGAAGGCGAAAAGTTCACCAGAACCACGGAAGAACTCTCAAAAAAACTACTCGAAAAAAGCTGGCAAGGCTTTTCGGATGAGGAAAAAGAGACTCTGACAGGGCTGTTGAACCGTCTGTCGGATAACTTGAAGTGAGGGGAAATTTAAACAGAGATATACTTATCCCTTAAGCCGGTTAGAAGTCAGGTTTTATCTAATTTTTCCAGTTTTCAATTTTTAGATTTGGAACATTCTCGAAGTGTTTTGTATTATTCGTTACCAAAGTCAGTTCATTGTAAATTGCAGTTGCAGCAATAAGCAAATCCATATCTTCTATTCTTGTACCTTTTTCAAGCATTTTTGCTTTTATATCTGCAAAAACTTCCATTACGCCTTCATTCAATTCCTCTATTGGATAAATATCCCGAATATGATTTACCTTTATCATATTCTTCTGCTCATTTTGAGAGCGTTTTGCACCAAATACTAATTCAGCATAAGTTATCATCGAAATTGAAATCGGGAGATTTTTGTTCTCTTCAAATTTTGCCAGAACGCTGCTCTCGCCGCGAAGTGCAAAGATTATTGTATCGGTATCAATCAAATATGCCATCTAATGCCTCAAATCTTGTTGAAGTTACCCGTGAGTCATAAATATCATCGATTATTTCTTTTGTAGTTCTAGAATCTTCCCAAGAACCTGCAAGCTTAAGGAATTCTTCTGTGGCATTTTTCGTTTTTACAGGAACCGATGTAAAATAACTTTGCAAAATAGTTATAACCTGCTGACTTATAGAGCGATTGTCATTTTTTGCAGCGAATCTTAACCTGTCATATAAGCGGTCATCCATATCACGTACTTGTAACATTGCCATAATATGCCTCCACCTAGAATATATGATAGGCTGCATGAAAAATCAAGCAAAATTCATTAAAAAGGACAAACCTGCCCGGCCGCCGCTAACTGCTGCTAATGCTAATATACTTAAATCTGTTTTTTTATACTTTCAGCAGGACTTTTTCCTGTTTTTTTTGAAACTGACATTTTTGGATATGAACTTTTATCACCATAGCATCCATTTTAGTTAATGAAGTTCTGAAACATGAAAAAATGTATTTACACCTAAATTTAGCCCCATCTCTCTGTCAATTAAACCGCAAACTTTATCCAAAATCTTATTTGCGATATCGTATTTTGCCGGATCTTTTTTATATTGATTGTAAACAACTGTTTCAATATTTTGATTATAAGAAGAAGTATTTTTTATAAGATCTTGATATAATTTATCTGGAGTTTCTTTGAGATTTGCATACGGATACTGACAAGCACAAATTATAATATCACAGTTATCTTGTATTAAAGAATTAATATCTTTTGTGATATTCGTTTTATTATCGCCTAAAGTACAGACACCAATTTTTACACTTTTATCGATAATATTTCCTTCATATATTTTAGCGAAATGACTTTTTTCTTTGTCATTGGCCTTTTTTTCTTCCAGCCACTCTTTGTTAAATGAGATAGTTACGGTTCCAACCAATTCTAATCCCTTTGGAGTTCCCCATTTTATCGCAACATCAACTTTTAATGGTGTAATATAATCATTATCCCACTGTTTTCCCATATAGCGCACAACCAGTTTTTCTGCTATATAACGTACTGTATGAGTCTTACCGCTATTCTGTGCCCCTGTAACAACAAATAACTCTTTCATAAAAATTTCTCGTTAATTCAAAAGTCTAATCTAAGACTTTAATAATTTCTTTAACAATTTTTATAGTATCTTTCTCAGCTTCTTTAAAATCACCTTTCGTAATTTTCTCAAATTGAATCGGAACTATACTATACTTTTCCGCAAAATCATCGAGTTTATTTTTTGTATTATGTTTTTTATGACAGGCCGAAATTGCAATGTCACAAAGAAGAGATCTTCCAGTTTTTCTGTCGATATGTGTTTGTTCAAACCAGTTTATATTATCATCAATTTCCCTATCACCATCACCTTTAGTGCCAATACAAATTGTAATACCAGTCTGATCATTTAAAAAGACAGCAAGTTTATCTGTGCAAATATTTTCAATTTCAACAGGACTATTATCATAACTCACACAGTCTATAAGACGATAAATGCCAGTAGCATTCAGTTTTCTTATAAGCTGACCTAATGTTGGAGTTTTACCAGCCTGAGAGACTCCATATAAATATATAAGTTTATTCATTTATTTCTCCTCATTTTTTTACATGCTAAAAAAAATGCATTATTACAACCCCACTTCCCCATCAGAACAAACTACCTTTGTTGCTGGAACATTGCCATTCCAATCGCTAACTTTTGTTATCGCCTTCCATTGTTCTACAGTACCAACATAAGAAATGCTTGAAAGACTTGTGCAACCCCAAAATGCACTACCACCAATGCTTGTGACACCATTCGGTATCTCTACGCTCGCAAGACTTGTGCAATTAAAAAATGCTCTAGCACCAATGCTTGTGACACTATCCGGTATCTCTACGCTCGTTAAACTTGTGCAACTCTTAAATTCTTCATAACCAATGCTTGTGACACTGTCAGGTATATCTACGCTCGCAAGACTTGTACAATCAGCAAATGCGTAATCACCAATGCTTGTGACACTGTCAGATATATCTACGCTCGCAAGACTTGTACAATCCCTAAATGCGTTATTACCAATGCTTGTGACACTGTCAGATATATCTACGCTCGCAAGACTTGTGCAATTAGAAAATACACCACTACCAATGCTTGTGACACTGTCAGATATATCTACGCTCGCAAGACTTGTACAATCCCTAAATGCGTCATTACCAATGCTTGTGACACTATCCGGTATCTCTACGCTCGTTAAACTTGTGCAATTCTTAAATGCACCATATCCTATGCTTGTGACACTGTCAGATATATCTACGCTCGCAAGACTTGTGCAACCATAAAATGCTTCATAACCAATGCTTGTGACACTGTCAGGTATACCAATTTTTACAAGGTTTACACAGTTTTTAAAAGCATAATCTCCAATTTTTATAACTGTATCGGGTATGATAATTTCACTAAGATTATTTACATTCTCAAAAAGTGCACGACTTACTTCTGTAAGACTGGTCGTTTCCTCAAGATCAAGTTTAACAAGGATTCCCTCTTCCAGATTACTAAGAGCAGTTTTAATGGTATAAATTGTAGAACTGCTTATAGTACCAGTAACCTTGACCGTTCCTGACTGGGTCAAATCAGCAATTTTATCGGCTACGTCACTTGCTGCTGCATAAGTTATGTTTGAAATATAAAGTTTACTCCTGACACCAGCACTTACATTTCCAAGTTCATCAACTGAATGAATAAAGAATGTATAAACTTCTGCATTCGGTTCGATACCTTCTATAATGGCCGCTTCCGTTCCTTTCGCGAATGTCTGAGGTACAGTAAACTCTTCAGCACTGTCATCAATTGTATATGTGATGACCACATGATCAAATGGACTGTCATAATTTTCTCCGCTCAATGAAGGATCAGTCCAGCTTATTGAGACTGAGTTCAAAGCCTTTATGTACTGAGAAAGAACGTTAGATACTTCTGCAGGAGGAACTACGTCGATTGTTTTTGCATAAATCTGCTCTGTTGCCCAGCGGCCTGCCTCATCAATGGCCGCCACAGTCCAGTAAGTTTTTTCGTCAGCCTTAAAAGTCCAGAGGGAATCGTCATCAGCTTTTACACGCTGGCATTCAAGAGCCTCTTCATCGGCAAGAAGCTTAGCAGGGTTTTCACTGCCGTTTTTCTTGTAAACAACCCGCTTTATTTCAGAGGCGCTTGTCACCTTAACAGTTACTGTAGTATCTGCATTCGAAAGTGTTTCAGGTATTGAAAGTTCAATTTCCAAAGGATTAGTTGGATCCGTACTATCCTTTCTAATCACATACTCCGTCTCCGTAACAGTGCACGAAGCCAGAAACACACTCACCATCGCTGCCATAATCAACCAAATCTTCTTCATATAACCACTCCTAAAAGATAACTTATTTGTCTGTTTCAATATTTTTTCATCTTTAAGATTCTTTTATGGTAGTATGACAGGCACTATTTGTCAAATTTATAAGCATATATGTCTTTTAGATGGTACAAAAAGAAAAAATCAATGACTAAAATTTTCAAATGAGCATAAGAGAGATTTTCAGACAGAATTTGAAATATTACAGGAAAATGAAAGGTTTTACACAGGAAGCCCTTTCTGAGAAACTCGGGCTGAATCCAAAATACATCACCAACATAGAAGCGCAGTCAAAATTTCCGTCTGCAGAAACAATAGATTCCATCGCCGAAGTCCTCGGCATCCAGCCTTCCGAACTTTTTATCGAGCAGGGCTGCCCGGTCAATACAGTCAAATTCGATAAGACTGCTTTTATTGAAGAGCTCGTTTCAGGCATATCGCTGAACATTAAGGACGATATTGAAAAATATCTGGAAAAGAAGCTGTAAGAGGAAAAGGCATTTTACCTTTCCCCCTTTACAGTCAGTTTTTATTATTTAGAACAGTCTTTATTTAACCTTGCCGTCTTTGTATTTCTCAACAGAAAGGAACCTGCCGTCTGAGCCGATTTTCTTTCCGTCAATCTGAACAAAGCCGTCTTTTGTGCAAAGACCCATTTCGGCGAATTTGTCTGCCTTAACGAAGCACATTTCTGACACCTCTTCTGGAACTCTCTGTCCTTCCGGCTCAAGGATTGTTCCCGGCTCAAACTGAGGAGCGAAAATTACTTCGCAGGTATCTTCGGTTGTATTCGGGTCGCTTGCAACGAGGAGCATTCCGTTTGAGCGGACGCCGCGGAAGTTTGCCGGCTTGAGGTTGTAAACGAGAACGATGTTCTTTCCGAGAAGTTCTTCCGGTTTGTAGAACTTAACGATTGAGCTTACAATCTGGCGTGATTCTGCGTCTCCAGTGTTGAGGGTGAGAATATAGAGGAATTCACCGCCCGGATGCTGCTCAACTTTCTCGATTTTGCTTACCTTGAGGATGACACGACGGCTGAATCGCTCTGCCAGCGGGAGCTGGTCGATTTCAGCTGGTGTGAGTTTTTTGTTTGATGTTTTTTTAGCAAGTTTTTCTGCTGAAACGGCATCAACAGTTGAAAGAAGTTTTGTAAGTTTTTCTTTTCCGATGATTCGCATGAACGAACCTAAGCGCGGGCCCTGATCTTTTCCGATCAAAGCGGTATACAAAGCAAGGAAGACCTGTTTTGCGTCCAGGCCAAGAGCGGTTGCAACATCGTAAATTGCCTGCTGGCAGTCTTTGTCGGTTGTGAATGTATCGATTTTTGGAACGACATCAGAAAGAACCTTTTTAACGGCATTTGCCATATCTTCTGCAAGTTCTGCACGCTTTCCTTCTTCACGCAAGGCAAAGCACATGTCAGGAGCGCAGTCTGGGGCAGATTCGTTAATCCAGTACCAGGCGCAGGCACAGCGTTTGCGGAGAGTTTCTTCCTGCTCTGCCTTTACGTCGCCAAGAGAAGCGATAACCTTATCAACATCACCGGAATAAGTCTGGAGCAAAGTTGTGAGCAGGCGGAACGGAACCTGATAAGGCATTACTTTTGGCATTCCCTCAATCTGGCTGAGCTCGTAAAGTCGTTTCTCACGGAGCAAAAGCTGTTCGCGTTTTGCCGGATCCTTTTCTTTTGGCTCTTCGACTCCCCAGACAAGCCGCTCTGTGCGGTCGTAAGCTTCGTAAAGCGTGATTACATCGAGGTCGAAGCTGATTGAGAACTCATGGTCGACTTTGTTTGATGCGAAAATGTAGCGCAGAACTTCCGGCTGATAGACTTCGAGAGCATCAACGAGGGAAATAACCTTTCCTTTTGAAGAAGACATTTTTCCCGGAACACCCTTGAGCTTAACGAAGTCGTATTTCATTGTGACAGGAGCATCCCAGTCGTAAAGGCGTTTTGAAACGAGTTTTGCGGTGTCGTATGAACCGCCCGGTGAGATGTGGTCTTTTCCGCCCGGTTCGAAGCAGACTTTTTCTTCGTTCCAGCGCATCGGCCAGTCAACACGCCAGCCGAGCTTGAATTCTTTTGATGTGCGAAGGTCACCCTTTTCGATGTGACCGCAGGAATTACACTTGTAAGTGATTCCGTACTCGCCGTCATATTCGAGGATTTCTGTTTCGTCTTTGTTACATTTACAGCAGAATGCGGCTACAGGCCAGTAAACATCACTGTCCTTCATTTTGTGCTCGTCATCACGGTACTCGTTGAGACAAGCCTTGATGACATCACGCTTCTGCATGGCGATTTTCATGCCTTCAGTGTAGCGGTTTGCACGGTAGCGGCTTGCCTGATACAAAAATTCAGGATGGATT
>DGTW01000023.1 GCA_002393835.1 Treponema sp. UBA4326 | reverse complement strand
ATGAGCGTTAGCGAAGGGCGAAAAGCCCGACGGCGAAGCCGGTGCGCCAAACTGTTGAATTTGTCAAAGAAAAACACTAAACTACATCTATCGATAAAAAATAGGGAGACCTAAATGCCGTATTCAGAACCGACCAATCTTGGTGTTGTTGCTTGTCCGGGTGGAGCTGTTTTCGCCGACGAAGTTATCGCTCATTTGCGTCACATGTACAAACATCGTTTTGCTTTGAAGAGCGATGTTATTTCTAAACGCTACAATCTGGAAAAAGAAAAACTTGTGCAGGATATCAATTTCCGGAACGACCTTGCCACTTCAGATTTGGTTGTTCGCGGTTCAACTGATAAATATCGTCCTCCAGTATTCAAAATCAACACTCAGTTCACATGGTTCGCTAACGGCGAAGTCAAGGCTGAGCTTTTGGAGTGTGTCCGAGGAAAAGACATCTACATTTTCCAGGATGCCGAAAATCACGAGCCTATCCCTATGAACGGCGGAAAGAACATGGTCAACTTTTCCGTAAACGACCATGTAATGACCCTTCTTGTAACAATCGACGCTGTTCAGCAGGCTGGGGCAAAATCAATCACTCTCGTTTTGCCGGCTTTCCCTTACAGCCGCCAGCACAAGAAAAAGAGCCGGGAAGGCCTTACTGCGGCTCTCCTCTGCCATATTTATGAGCTCAAGAATGTCACACGTGTCATCACCCTCGACATTCACTCTCGTGAAATCGTAAACGCTTTCAATACAACATATCTCGACAACCTTCATGCCTCATACCAGATTATCCGGGAGCTTGCAAAAGTCGTAAACCTCACAGGCCCCAACAAAGAGGATCTTGTAGTCGTTTCTCCTGACACTGGTGCTATCGACCGCAACAAATTCTATGCCACAGGCCTCAAGGTTCCTCTGGCGATGATTTACAAAGAGCGGGACTATTCTGTTGTCACTCAGGACGCAAAAAACACCAATATCAAGAGCGTAAAGCTTTTGGGTGACGTAAAAGGCAAAGTGGCTTTCCTTGCAGACGATATGCTTGGAACCGGCGGAACCCTGCTCAAGGCTATGGAATTCCTCCACAACAACGGTGCTACAAAGGTCATTGCGGCCATTTCGCTTCCATTCTTCAGCGGAAACGCCATCGAGCTTTTTGATCAGGCTTACAAGGCCGGCCTTTTCTACCGTGTAATCGGAACGAACGCTGTCTATCACTCAGATTTAAAGGACAAGGAGTGGTTCATATCAACAAATGTCACCGGCCTCTTCGCCAATGTCATCACTCGAATCCACCACGACCAGTCTTTGAGCGATTTGCTTGATAACCGCACGATTATCGACAAATTGATTAAAAAAGACACAGATAAAGCCGAGAAATCGGAATAAAAGAGAAACCACAGATTAACACAGATGACACAGATTGTGTATTTCGTATAAGAAAATCCCTCGTAATGATATGAGGTATTTTCATCTATGAAAACTTCAGTCTTTTTTATCTGAACGGTCTGTGGTTGATTTTTTTTATATTAAAAATGACCGATACGATTCTTTGTATTGATATTGGAACTTCCTCTCTCAAGGCGGCTTTGCTTCCTGACAACCTTAAGAAGTCCCCGATTTTTGTCTCTCGCCAGACTTTTCCTAAAAAATCATTTACTGAGCATAATTCAGCCCTCTTTTATCTCCCGGCTCTAAAAGCCGCCCTCTCTGAGCTTAGGCAAAAAAATCCAGACTATGCAATCGAGGCCATCTGCGTGAGCGGAAACGGACCGACGGTCATTTCTGAAGACGGAAGGACTTTTCTTCATGATGAAACCCCTTCTCTTAAGTCGGACAGGCCGAATGATTCCATAAAAAGCACAAAATCGCTTTTTATTCCCCGTTTTGCGGCCTTTAAGGGTATTTATCCTGCTTCTTGGGAAAAGTCTTCTTTTGTCTACGGTACGCCGGAATTTTTGCTTCACGAGCTGACGGGGGAGAGCCTTTCAATTCTCCCTGAAGAGAGTTTCTTACCGGCCTACTGGACGGCTGAGGAGCTTATAGCTTGCGGATTTTCAGACAATGACATTAAAAAAATCCCACCCTTCAAAAAAATGGGTGCTTTTGCAGGCAGGGTGAGCGAAAAAGCCGCCCTGGCGACGGGCTTACTCGAAGGAACATTCGTTTTTGCAGGAGCACCTGATTTCATCGTCGCCCTCCTTGGCACGGGGACAGTCCTCCCCGGTCGCCTTTGTGACAGGGCAGGAAGCAGCGAAGGGCTTAACCTCTGCACCTCAAAGCCAATTTTTGCCACGGGGCTTAGAACTCTGCCGAGCGTGATTCCCGGCTTGTGGAACCTTTCATACCTTTTAAATTCCTCTCAGAGCCTGGGAGACCACAGAGAGCATTCTTTGTATGAAAATTCTTCCCTCGGTGAAAATTCCTCTGTGGACGCTGTGAGAAATTTATCAGAATTTTCCCATGGAATAAATTTGCTTAAGGAGGCGGCTCTTTCTAACGGCGAGTATTTTCCCGACAGCATGACAATTACAGGCGGTCAGGCTTTAGACGATGAACTGATTGCTCAAAAAGAAGAAGTTACCGGCCTTAAAATCAAGAAGATGCCCTGTGCAGACGCAGAGCTTATCGGGGATTTAATCTTAGCTCGGGTGGCACTGGGAGATTTTGATGATGTCACCGAGGCCGTATTTGGATTGATTGGAATGTAGGCCTGAATCTTGACACATCACAAAATAGAAAGATAATAGTTTAAATGCAGACCTTCAATCTTCCGCAAAATCCCAGAATCCTCATTTTCGATATAGACTCCACCCTTTACACTTGCCCTGAATATGCCCATGAGCAGATTGACTCTCAGATAAGGCATTGGGCGGCCCTAAACGGCTATTCAGCAGAGGGGGCAAGGAATATGATTGCCGACTTCCGCAGAAAGTGGGCGGCTGAACATGACGGGCAGAAAATCTCCCTGGGGAATCTCTTCAAATTTTTCGGCGTATCCATTGAGACCAGCATTGAATGGCGGAAAAAGCTTTTTGATCCTGCCCTTTATCTGCATCGGGACGAAAAACTGATTGCGGCTTTGGCAGAACTTGCAAAAAAATTCTACATGATTTGCGTCACAAACAATCCTGTGGAGCCAGCCCGTAAAACGCTTGAAGTAATCGGAATCTCCGAGTTTTTCCCGAAAATTATCGGGCTTGACACTTGCATGGCTTCAAAACCTTCCAAAAAAATCCTGGATGCCGCCGTCAAAGAAGCGGAACTTGCGCTTGGCCGAAAGGTTGAATATTCTGAGTGCGTTTCAATCGGCGACCGGTACGACATCGACTTGTCGCTTGCGATAGAGCTGGGCATGGGCGGCGTGCTTGTGAGCGGGGCGGAAGACGTTTGTTTGTTGAATGAGCAGTTAGAAATGAAGTGTTAGGAGTTGGGCGCAACGGCTTTGCTGTCGGGCTTTGCGGCGAGCACTTTCATTATCGTGCTCGTTTGGTTCCGCTGTCGCTTCATTCCGCCGCTTCCTTCGGGCGCTTTGGAACGGCTGTGCCGCCACTCCAATCCCTTGCGCTTTTCTTTTATAAATTATTCATGTCAAACGCATTATAAAATATTCCCTGCTAAAAATGGCTCCCAGTCATGAAAACGGCTTATCGAAGCCGCATGCTAGCATGCTACACGCGTTTTGTGCTTGTAA
>DGTW01000327.1 GCA_002393835.1 Treponema sp. UBA4326 | reverse complement strand
ACCACAGATTACGCAGATTTCACAGATTAAGGATTTTAGTGAAGGAAGTAATTCTGATGAAAAGCAGCCTGCAGATTCAAAAAGCGGGAAAGTCATTTCTCTGCCAGCAAATCTTGAACTTCCGCTTTGCCCGGGAAATCACGGAGAGGCCGACCACCAGATAAGGCACTTTGCCCACTACACAATCTGTTACCGGGAAAGCTACGAGCAGGCTGAATGGAGCGCCTACTGCCTGACAGAAGAGGAACTGGTCAAAAATGCGGGACGCACGGACGACTTCAGGAGCGACCCGGAAATCGCCACAGGCTCGGCCACTCCCGCCGACTACAAAAAGTCAGGCTACGACCGGGGACACCTCTCCCCTGCCGCAGACTTTGCCTTTGACGAAAAAGCCATGAGCGAGACCTTTTACATGAGCAACATGAGCCCGCAAAAAGGCAGCTTAAACCGGGGGATCTGGAAAGACCTTGAAAGCGAAGTGCGCCTCTGGGCAAAAAATTTCGGCCGGGTTTATGTAGTCTCAGGGCCGGTTCTTGAAAAGTCAGCCAGTGAATACCAAGCAATCGGCGAAAACGGCGTGAGCGTGCCGGAATTCTACTACAAAGTGATTCTGGCTCCCCTTTACGCAGATGAAGCCGACAAGGCAAGTCCCGAAAATGCAGACAGCGTGATTGCGATGGCCTATATTTTCCCCAACGAAAAATGCGAGGGCAGCCTTGACGATTATGCAGTCAGAGTGGACGAAGTGGAAGCACGCACCAGGCTGGATTTTTTCTCACTATTGGAAGACAAAGTGGAAAATGAAGTTGAAGCAAAAACGGGGTCTTGCGGGTTTTAGGGCGGCAGCCCTAGGAGAGTGGGGTGCGACGCAACGGCGGAAGCGGAGCTTCCAGAGTGTGACGCAGGGGAGAGACTTCTCCCCTCTGATTATTATTTTTTTCTTGCAACGATATGCACAAATTTGTATAATTATAGACATATTTTCATAAAAATTGCATAAATATGCAAAAGGAGCCTTGAATGACAGAATCAGAAAGTTTGTTTATCGGCAGATTGTCCGTACTTGCGGAACGAAATGACCCAATCGACAAAAGCCTTTACGACAAATACGATGTCAAACGGGGCTTACGAAACGCAAACGGCACCGGAGTCCTTGTCGGACTTACCAGCATCGGTGATGTAGTCGGCTACGAAGTTCAGGACGGAAAGAAAATTGCAATTCCCGGCCGCCTGGTCTACCGAGGCTACAATGTGGAGTCTTTGATTAACGATGCCGAGGCTCACAACCAGTTCGGCTATGAGCAGTGCGTTTATCTTCTATTATTTGGCGAGCTTCCGACCCAGGCCGAGCTTGACACTTTCAAAAATTACCTGGGCCACCTGCGCACTTTGCCGGAAAACTTCACCGAGGACATGATTATGAAGGCACCTTCCGCCGATATCATGAACAAGCTTGCCCGAGGAGTCCTCGCCTCATATTCTTACGACTCAAACCCGGAAGACCGCTCCCTCTCAAATGTTTTGCGCCAGTGTATCGAGCTTATATCACGCTTCTCTACCCTCACGGCCTACGCTTATCAGGCAAAACGCCGTTACTACGACGGAAAATCAATGTACATCCACAACCCGCTTCCGGAACTTTCAACGGCAGAGAATTTTCTTCGCCTCATCCGAAACAACAAGGCTTTCACCGATGAGGAAGCAAAGCTCCTTGACCTTGCTCTCATTCTTCATGCAGAGCATGGCGGCGGTAACAACTCTTCCCTCACAGTACATGTAGTTTCTTCCGCTGACACCGACACATATTCGGCAATCGGGGCGGCAGTCGGCTCACTCAAAGGCCGTCGTCACGGTGGAGCGAACATTCAGGTTGCAGAAATGATGGACAACATCAAGGAGAATGTAAAAGACTGGTCGAACGAAAACGAGGTAAAATCATACCTGCAGAAAATCGTCAACAAGGAAGCCTTCAACCACACAGGACTCATCTACGGAATGGGACACGCAATCTATACAGTCAATGACCCCCGTGCGACAATTCTCCGTGACAGGGCCGCAAAACTGGCTCACGAAAAAGGCCTCGACGAAGAATACAACCTCTACAAAATGGTCGAAAAGTTCAGCCCGGACATTCTCTACGAAAAACACGGCGACGGAAAGAAAATCTGCGCCAATGTTGACCTCTACTCAGGCTTCATTTATTCAATGCTCAATATCCCACGCGAGCTATTCACTCCGATTTTCGCAATCTCGCGAATCGCAGGCTGGAGCGCCCACCGAATCGAGGAAATCGTAGCAGGCGGAAAGATTTACCGTCCGGCATACAAGAACATTTCCGCAGAAAGGGAATATGTCCCGATTGAGAAAAGGTAAGGAAACGGAAAATTGAAAGCGGGAAGCGGAAAACTACCGAAGGCAAGCAATGCCATGCAGGAATACGCAGATGTTCACTAAGATTTCGAAGTATTCAAAATGTTTGACTTAAAGGATTACCGCTAATGGACAGAATCGACAAAATCTTATCACATCACGGTTTCGGCTCTCGTAAGGATGTAAAAAAACTGCTCCGTGATGAGCGCGTCACCGTCAACGGCAAATTCGTCTACGACTCAGGCTTTCAGCTCGACATTGAAAAAGATGTCGTCTGCGTTGACGACGAGGAAATCAAGCTGCAGCACGATGTCTACATTATGATGAACAAGTGCCAGAATGTGGTCTGCGCGAACAAGGACGGCGAACATCAGACTGTCTTTGACCTGCTGGACGAATCCCTGCGCCACAAATTTCTTGGCGGAGACCTTCACTGCATGGGCCGGCTCGACATAGACACGGAAGGCCTTCTCATTCTCACCACGGACGGAAAGCTCACCCACCGTCTTCTCTCTCCCAAAACTCACGCACCAAAAACTTACGCTGTCGGCCTTCGTGACAGCCTTACCGAAGAAGAAAAGCAGAAATACAGCGAAAAGTTCTCGAAAGGCTTTTGGATTGACCGTGAAGGCAATGAAGAGGGATTTGATGCTCAGCCAAGCGAGATTCAGTTTACAGTTAGGAATGAGGAGTTAGGAATTAGGAATGAGGAATGAAAGTGTGCGGCTGACGCGCGGCAGCGACTATTCCTGTTCCCTAATCCCTACTCCCTGCTCCCGCTCCATATAGATGAGTTAGGCGTTCGGAATGAGGAGTGAAAGCATGCGGCTGACGCGCGGCAGCGACTATTCCTAATCCCTAATCCCTAATCCCTAATCCCTCTCACAGGCACTCTGCCTATTGCCTAATGCCTAATGCCTCGTCACGTCCTGTAATCCCCATTGATCTTCACGTAATCGTAGGTCAGATCGCAGCCCCAGGCGGTGGAGGCGGCGTCGCCGGCATTGAGGCCCACGACGATCTCGATCTCCTTTT
>DGTW01000263.1 GCA_002393835.1 Treponema sp. UBA4326 | reverse complement strand
AGCTTCAAAATGGTAGACACCTGTGCCGGCGAGTTTGATGCGGAAACACCATACTTTTATTCCACGACTGGCGGCGAAAATGAGGCTGAGAAATTTTTGCTGGAGCGATACGGGGACATTGCCGGGGTTTTAGGGGGCGGAAGCTCCCTAGGAGAAGGGGTAGCGACTAACGAAGTAGGCGCGAAGGGGGAGCGTTGCTTCGCTAATGAGTTTTTCGACCAATCATCAAAAGATAGGTGCGAAAAACTCACTTCCCCCTCTTCAAAAGGAAGCATCGTCGTTCTTGGTTCTGGACCTATCCGCATAGGACAGGGAATTGAGTTTGACTACTCTTCGGTGCAGTGTATCTGGGCTTTGAAAAAACTTGGCTACGAGGTTGCCATTATCAACAACAATCCGGAAACCGTTTCCACGGATTTTGACATTGCGGACAGGCTTTACTTTGAGCCGCTTACCCCCGAGGATGTTATGAATGTGCTTGCGGTGGAAAAGCCGCTGGGTGTTGTCGTTGCCTTTGGTGGCGGAACGGCTATTAAGCTCGCAAAATACCTGGACGGGCAGGGGGTAAAGATTCTTGGAACCAGTGCTGATGCCATTGACCTTGCAGAAGACAGGGAGCGTTTTGAAGAGCTTTGTGATCGACTCAATGTGAACAGGCCGAAGGGACTTACGGTCTTTACTGAGGTCGAGGCACTGGAGGCTGCCGCTCGTTTGGGCTACCCGGTTCTCATGCGGCCAAGTTATGTTCTTGGCGGACAGAATATGATTATTGCCCGAAGTTCCGCCGACATCAAGGAATATATGAAAATCATCCTTGCTCAGAAAATCGAGAATCCCATTCTGATTGACAAATATATGGAAGGAACTGAGCTGGAAATCGACTGTATCTGCGACGGCGAGGACGTTCTGATTCCGGGAATCATGGAGCATGTTGAGCGAACGGGAATCCATTCAGGCGATTCCATTGCGGTTTATCCGCCGTGGGATTTTTCTCCCGAAATGACGGCTGAGGTTGTGGAAAAATCAAGGGCTATGGCACTGGCTCTCGGCACTAAGGGACTGGTGAATATCCAGTGGCTCTTTTATCAGGGACAGCTGAATATAATAGAAGCAAATCCTCGTTCAAGCCGAACGGTGCCTTATCTTTCCAAAGTCACAGGTATTCCTATGGTCGAGCTTGCTACAAGGGCTATGCTTGGCGAAAAAGTCCGCGATATGGGCTTTGGAACCGGTCTTTATGAAGCACGAAATTATTTTGCTGTAAAAGTTCCAGTCTTTAGCTTTGAAAAGCTTATGAATGTGGATACTCATCTTGGACCGGAAATGAAAAGCACAGGCGAGGTTCTTGGAATTGCCGAAAGCCGTGAGGAAGCGATTTTTAAGGGAATGGCGGCCGCAGGTTGGAAGATGGTGCATCCGAAAATACATGAGGGGGAAAGCCTTCCCCCTGCGTCGCAGTCCCTTGCGCCGACACCCCCATCTACAGGGGCGCTGCCCCCGTACCCCCGTGGGGTTTTATTCTCCGTCAGGGCATCTGACTTGCCTGAGCTTCCTGCCCTTGCAAAGAAATTTTACGACCTTGGCTTTGACCTTTACGCTACGACTGGAAATGCCGCAACAATCGAGCGGAGCGGAATGAAGGTCACTTATGTTGCAAAGGTACACGAGAATTACCACGACAATGTTATGACTTTGCTTGAAAGTGGTCGGGTGGTGTATGTGGTTTCAACTAGTGCCAAAGGCCGAGACCCGGTTGCCGAAAGCGTAAAGTTGCGGCGGCTTGCAGTTGAGCGGGATATTGACTGCCTGACTTCAATCGATACAGCAAATGCACTGGCGGACTGTCTTACTGGCGGCTTCACTTTGGAAAATGTCAGCCTGGTGGATATAAACAGCTCAAAGCTTGGAAACTGGGCTGAATAAAGTTTCTCATTAGGCGGAATTTTTATGGGAAGTGACAGTTTAAAGGAAAAAACAGGCGGCCTTTTAGAAAAAATAAAGGGCACTCGGGAAGAAGAAATCATTCAGCAGATGGAAAGGCTTTATGCTGAAATTGAAGCCAAACAGTCTGTCTGGTATGAAAAATCTGGCTTTACCTGCCCTGAAGGCTGCGGAAATTGCTGCAGGAATTTTGAGCCTGACTTGCTTGACAGTGAGGCTCGATATATGGCGGCATGGCTTTTGGAAAATCAGGCTGATTTTGCGGAGGAGGCTGCACAAGGCAGGTTCCCTTTCCCTGAAAATAAGGGATGTCCCTTTTGGAAAGAGGAGGGGAAATATCACTGCACGATTTATGGCGGCCGCCCCTTTATCTGCCGTTTTTTTGGTGCATACGGGGCAAAATCAAAGAGCGGGGAAGAGGTCTTCAAGCCATGCAAATTTTACCCGACAGAAATTCTTGCCTCTCATAGGCCGCCTCTTGCTCACAAACAGTATAATGCCGAAGAGTTAAAATTGATTTTTAGGGTTTTGCCCCCTGTTTCCACTGACATTATGGAAAAAGCCCTTTCCCTCAATCCAGACAACAAAAGCACGAGGATGTTGAGGGAAATACTTCCTGAGACTCTCAATCACTTAAAGTGGATTTGCTCCATGGCTGAGCTTGAAAAAAACTGAGCAGGGGCAAATCCTGATTTTACTTTACATCAGGCAGGGTATAGCCCGTTAAAGCATCCTTCGCACCAGCCTGCTTTTTCGTCTTCGCAGCATGAGCGCAAAGCCTTTATCATTCCATCGAGAGAAATAAAGGCAAGGGAGTCGGCTCCAATCTGACGGCGGATTTCTTCCTGTTCGTGGGTGCTGGAAATAAGCTCGTTTTTGCTGGGTGTGTCTATACCCAGATGACAGGGGAATTTTACCGGCGGCGAAGAAACCCGGAAGTGCACTTCTCTTGCCCCTGCCCGACGCAGAATTTCCACAAGGCGGCGGCTGGTGGTTCCCCGGACGATTGAGTCATCGATAACGATAACTCGCTTTCCTTCAAGGTCGCTTTTTATTGCGTTGAGTTTTACAAAGACCATGTTTTCTCGCTCGGCCTGGGTCGGGGCGATAAAAGTGCGGCCTATGTACTTGTTTTTGATGATGCCCGTTACATAAGGAATCTTGCTTTCCCTTGCGTAGCCCAGGGCAGCTCCGATTCCGCTGTCGGGCACTCCAATTACAACATCAGCCTCTACAGCCGATTCCCGGGCAAGTTCTTCGCCCATTTTGTAGCGGGCTTCCTGTACAGGGATGCCGTCGATTATGCTGTCCGGCCGGGCAAAGTAAACATATTCAAAAATGCAGGTTTTCTTTTTTTCTTCTGCATACCGAATGCTTTTCATGCCGTTTTTTGTAATCACGACCATTTCTCCAGACTCAATGTCCCGGATGAATTTGCCGTTTACGGCATCAATGGCACAGGATTCGGAAGCAAGGATGACGGGGGCGTTACGGGGTCTCCCCGTAGAAGGGGTAGCGGAAGACGGTGCGCCGGCATCGGCTGGAGCGAGGGGAAGGCCTTCCCCTATTGACCCAAGGCAGAGGGGGCGGATTCCGTTTGGATCACGCACGCCAATCAGCATGTTTTCGGTCATAATGCAGAGAGCAAAAGAGCCTTTGATTTCCCTGACTGCTTGTTTTACGGCCGAGACAAAAAGCTCATCGTCAGGGGAAAAGCCCTGGTTTTCTGCAGAAGTCCGTTTTTTTCCGCTGCCCGGTTTTCCGCCCTTTTCGATGAATTTCCGCACAATCAGCTTTAAAATCACTTCGCTGTCACTGCTGCTTGCAAAAGTACAGCCGTAATTCTCCAGCATTTCACGGAGTTCCGAATGGTTTACCAGCTGGCCATTGTGAGCAAGTGCAATCGAGCCATTTTTAAATGAGTTCAAAAATGGCTGGGCGTTTTCTAGCGTGCGTCCACCGGCTGTAGCATAGCGGACATGAGAAACGGCAATGTGGCCCTTCAGTTTTTTAAAATCAGAAGGCTTAAAAATGTCTCCCACAAGGCCCATGTCTTTTCTGAGCCTGATTTTATTTTCTCCGTCCTCACTGTCACAGACTGCAATACCAGCACTTTCCTGTCCACGGTGCTGCAGGGATGTGAGGGCAAAATATGAAAGTGAAGCCGCATTTTCTGCTCCAAAAATTCCCGCAACTCCACATTCGTCTTTGAATCCCATGATTTTCTCCTATAAAAAATCCGCTTTACTCTCTTTTCTGCCTGCTGTTTTTTCAGGCCGTTGCTTTTTTAAAAGCGTTGAGCTCGGCTTCTTCAGGCTCTACTCCGGCCTTTTCTTCTGCAAAAATTTCCGTCTTTATTTTGAGGTAGTCGTTGGGAATGATTTTTTTGAAGAAGGCCCGGTAGTGCTGCCACTTGTCAAGGATTTCTTTTCCCCGCAGGCTGCCAGTTTCTTGAACATGCTCCCGGATAAGGGAAAGCAGATTTTCTTCGTCGCTCTTTTCCCGCAGAGTCGTGGTCGGATCATCAAGGGCGTACATTTTTACCAGAGCATGGTTCAGTCGTTTGTAGAGCTTGTGCTTTTCGTCCAGAACATAGGCAAGGCCACCGCTCATGCCCGCGCAGAGATTTTTTCCGGTTTTGCCAAGGATTACGGCAGTTCCGCCTGTCATGTATTCAAGTCCGTGGTCGCCGCAGCCTTCGCTTACGACTGTCGCCCCTGAGTTACGCACGCAAAAGCGCTCTCCAGCCATGCCGTTTATAAAGGCTTTTCCGCTTGTTGCGCCAAAAAGGGCCACATTTCCGGTGATGATGTTGTCAGAGGCGGCTCCCATAAAGTCAGCGGGCTTTTTCAGGACGATTTTTCCGCCGCTCAGACCCTTTCCTAAAGCATCATTTGCGTCTCCTGCCAGGCGCAGGGTCAGGCCTTTGGGAATGAAGGCGGCGAAACTCTGGCCGGCTCCTCCATGGAAGTTCACGCAGAAAGTGTCATCGGCAAGCGTAGAGCCGAATCTTTTCTGAATCTCGCTTCCCAAAATTGTACCCGTGCTTCTGTCTGTGGAACGGATTGGAGAGGGATAGGTTAAAGTTGAAGGCTTGAAGGGGGAAGTCTCCCCCTCGCTACAGGCAGATTCAAGCCAGGGCAAAAGGGCTTTTTCGTCGATTGTCTTTTCAAGGCCAAAATTAAAGCAATCCCGATTTTTCTTCCAGCCTTCATCTTCCTCAGCCTTTGCAAGCAGGCGGCTCAAATCAACCAGGTCTGCCCGACGGAAGCCTTGTTTTTCTTTCAGTTTAAGAAGGTCTGTCCTTCCGCAGAGTTCTTCCACCGTGCGGACTCCAAGTTTTGCCATGATTTCCCGCATTTCAGAGGCGACAAATTTCATAAAGTTTTCAACATACTCAGGCTTTCCGGGGAATTTTGCCCGGTTCTTTTCGTTCTGGGTGGCTACACCAAAGGGACAGGTGTCCAGCTGACAGACACGAAGCATTGAACAGCCCAGGGCAATGAGAGGGGCTGTTGCAAAGCCAAATTCTTCCGCTCCCAGCAGGGCTGCAATCACCACATCTCGGCCGCTCAAAAGTTTTCCGTCTGTTTCCAGGCGGACACGGCCGCGAAGACCGTTCTGAATCAGGGTCTGGTGAGCCTCGCTCAAGCCCAGTTCCCAAGGAAGACCTGCGTGGTGGATAGAAGACAGAGGAGCCGCCCCAGTTCCGCCGTCGTGGCCGCTTATCAGGATAATCTGGGCACCAGCCTTGGCAACTCCCGCCGCAATGGTTCCGACTCCGGCTTCACTAACCAGTTTTACGCTGATGTCAGCCGAGCGGTTGGCGTTCTTCAAATCGTAAATGAGCTGAGCTAAATCTTCTATTGAATAGATGTCGTGGTGAGGCGGCGGTGAAATGAGGGCGACACCCGGAGTTGCATATCTAGTGCGGGCAATCCAGGGATAGACTTTTTTTCCGGGAAGATGGCCGCCCTCGCCCGGCTTTGCTCCCTGTGCCATTTTAA
>DGTW01000057.1 GCA_002393835.1 Treponema sp. UBA4326 | reverse complement strand
GGATTACACCCAGGAAGACTTGTCATGTCTTCAGGCCGTATACATCACTGAGGTTGGAGCAAATTATTTCAAGAACGAGGCTCAGGAAAACGCAAAGCGTGAAGGTGCTTTCAAAGCCCTTGAAAATCTCATGCTCAAACCGCCATATTACTTCACATTTGAGGAAATAACAAAATTCACTGATGTAAAAGGACTTCCCCTTCTTGGCCAATACACAGAAGAAGAGCTGAAGGAATACCTTCACAACAAAACTCAGGATGCGCCAGTACAGGAGCTTCCTGAAATGCTGGTTTTCAAAACCTACGATGACCAGCGCTACTTTATCTTCAAGAGCAAGGTCTTGCAACTTATTCTCCGTCTCTGTACCGATGCCAGAATCGCCGTTCTCGACGCAATCAAGACTCACTGGTCGGAAGTTCTCAAACAATTCGATTTCCTTCCAGAAATGAAAGACCAGAACGCTTTCGAAGACAGGCTGGAAAAAGAAATCCGCATACAGTCCCCGATTCTCAGCGCCCTGCTCCATTCATCATTCCTTCCACTATTGAGCTATGACGCTTCGGGCGGAGATGATTCAAGCAAAATCAGCCTTTTTATTAACGGGCAGCTGCTTCCCTACAGCGAAATTCTACTTATGAGCCGGCAGGAGCTTCTGAACGACGCTAAAATCATGCTTCCATTCTGGTATTCCATGCCAGTTGTCTCATGGATTATGAAGATGCTTCTCCGTCCGCCAAAGGCAAAGCGAAATAAAGACCGCAAGACTAAGGCCGAGCTTTACCACGAGGAAGAAGCCGCAAAGCGAAAGGAAGACGAAGCTACGGCCATGTTCGCTCAGAACGCAACCATAACAAAAAAAGTTGCGCTCAGGGATGCCGCCCGAACGGCAGAACAGGCCTATGTACCTTCAAGCTCTACCCTCAACCGGGAGCTGGATTCCTACGAGCATATATGGAACAAAAGGCTGGGAAAAGAAGCCCACAAGAATCTCACAGAGGACGTAAATTCACTTATCCGGGACTATATCCGCAAGGTTCTCCGCACCATGAAGACAGACGGCTTTACCCCGGACAGAATCCAGAGCCTTGCCGAGAGCCTAATCAACGCTCCAGGCCTGCAGAAAATCGGTGAAAGGGATGCCCTTCTCATGTATATCAAGCTCTACATGGTCAAGCTGGTAAAAAACATCCCCATGTAATTTTCCAACAAATAGAGATTTTAGAGATTTTTCAACAGAAGCTGGAAAGAATTTTAATTTTTTCCAGCTTTTTTTTGTCACTTACTGCCGAAAAGCGAAAAATTTTTCAAATATATATATGAGCAGGGAGAAAGGCAAAACCTTCTCCCAAAGGGAACTTCGGCCGGGTTCCCATCTATCTTATATTTGGAGAATTTTTATGAATCAAATCAATCAAATCCTTATCGAAGGAAATGTAGTGCGGGATTCCCAGGTAAAGGAAACTCCGCGCGGAACAAGAGTTTGTGTTTTTCCCATCGCAAGCAACCGCTTTTACAAGGATGCGAAAGGCGAGTACCAAAAAGAAACCATTTATTTAGACGTGGAGGCCTGGGGAGAAAACTTCTCAACTCACATAGCCAGAATGGCGACGAAGGGACGGGGATTAAGGGTTGTCGGAAGAATAAAACAAGATCGATGGAAAACAAACGAAGGAAAAAGCGCATCAAAGTATTCGTTGATTGCAGAACACATAGATTTTCAGCCACAAAAGGCAGCCAACGAAAACGAAAACGAAAAAAGCAAAAATGATGCCGAGCTTGCCCGCGAAGGAATAATTTCCGAGACAGTTTCAGAAGCAATTATTGATGAAGCAGGAGGCCAAGCAGAAGCCGTATTCTAAAAAAATGACTGTGCGGATGTTTTTTCATTCCTCCTTTATCCGCACAGTCTTCTTTTATTTTCGTCCGGGTCTTCTTTGCTTTTTGTATTTTTCTGAGCCAGCACGAGACCTTGGATTTCTTAGCCCAGCCTCTTTCTCAGCCTCAGCCTTTTCATTCATGGCCTTGTAGATTTCCATTTTTTCAGGACTGTAGAAGCCGTTTTTCCAGTTAAAACGGGAAGATTCTGGAACCGGCTGTCTTTTTATCATTGAAGAAGTGACCATTTTGAGTTCCTGACGGCTAACTTTAGTGCGTGAGAAATCGAGGAGTATTCGCTTGAAACCAGCGCTGTTCAAAATCTCGCTCTTGTCTACTATTGAGAAAGGTGCTTCTGGCATGACGACAGAACCGTCTTCAGTAGAGTTAACCTTGAAGACAGTCTCCTCCTTGTCCATGAAGTAGAGGAAGTCGTAGCTTTCTGGCAGCTTGAAGCGCATTCTGAAAAGAGCAGGATAAGCGTAGGCTGTGACAAGAACCCTGTCTCTTACGCTCTCTTCCCAGGTCATTTTTAGGTTATCCCATGAATTTTCAAGCGGCGTAATGAAAGCACCGATATTCTGATTCTCAAACCATGAAGCAGCCCAGCGATTGAATGTATACAAATAGGGCCCTGCAATTAAGTTGGCACCTTTTCCACGCAACATGGAAATATGCGCTATGTTATTGACAACGAAAGTCTTA
This sequence comes from Treponema sp. UBA4326, assembly GCA_002393835.1. Taxonomy (GTDB): domain Bacteria; phylum Spirochaetota; class Spirochaetia; order Treponematales; family Treponemataceae; genus Treponema_D. The sequence goes on along the minus strand of DGTW01000057.1, from coordinate 8,347 downwards.
TAGCCGTCAGAGACAAGCTCGTTCAAATCTGAAAGCAAAGTCTCTTCCTTTGAGGCCGGACAATATGGATCCAGTGAGATTATCAGCTGTTTTTTTGAAATTGGAAGCTTGACTTTCTTTACAAGCAAATCCTCTTTTGTTTCTGAATTGAATTCAACGATTATGCGGACTGGATTTTTTGAAATGGCCTGAAACAAGTCCTGCACTGTTGAAACCTGAATATAAAGCCCCTCTGGAAAATATGAAAGCTCATTTTTTGCCACGGGTGTAAGGTCAAGGACAGGAAGAACTTCCGCACCCGGCTGCTGGCGGTATTTTCCCAAGTCCGGCGGCAAAACTCTGGGATAGCGCTTAGACATGGATTTTGTCTGAAGAAGATATACTGAGTCTCCACGCTTAAAGCCTCGGGGAATATCGATAAAGCGTTTACCGTCGTCGTCCACCGTGACAGTCCTTACTTTATGGCTTACACGACCGGTGTCATCCTGCCTGTGAAGACGAATTGAATCCCCCGGATCAGGATCATAGTTGCCTCCAGAAAGGTGAGCCATGACAATCTGATAGTCTTCCGGAGCGGCATCCTTTCCAGCAGCCTCTTTAGCCCGCTCAATCGCCTCATCGCTGGGAGTGTCGAATTTGTCGATTTTTCCAAGATAGATGCCTGTTCCGCCAGCCTGTTTTGGATTCAGGATAAGGCTTCCAGCTTTTTCAACACCTTCCTCGTTTGTCTTGAAGTTATACCAATATGAAGTCTTTGCGCGGGCAAAATCCGTAGAAAGGAGTCTTTTTGCAGTTGCAAGGGCACCCTTTTTGTCTTTTTCCCAGTTGTCCATGAGATAACGATAAGCCGCAACGACAGAACCGACATATTCAGCACTCTTCATTCGTCCCTCAATTTTGAAAGACTCTACTCCAAGCTCCATTAAATCAGGAATCTGCTCGATGAGCTGAAGGTCGCAAGGTGAAAAATAATAGCCCTGCTGCTCTCCTTCCGAAGCACTGTCAACCGTGTAAAAACGACGGCAAGCCTGGGTACACATGCCACGGTTTGCGCTTTTTCCGCCAAGATAGCTGGAGAAAAGACAAAGGCCAGATTCGCTTACGCAAAGGGCACCGTGGACAAAAATTTCAAGTTCTGCATTCGTGTGAGACTTGATGTATTTGATTTCTTCAAGGCCAAGCTCCCGGGCAACGACAACCCTTTTAAGGCCGGCCTTGCTCAAAAGATTGACTCCGGCCGCACTCTCCACATTCATTTGTGTTGAGCCATGGAGTTCCAGTTTTGGGAAAAATTCCTGACACATTCGGATTACGCCGAAATCCTGAACGATGAGTCCGTCAGGGCCGATTTTATTGAGATAAGAAAGGAAGCGGTAAAGACGCTCCAAGTCCCTTTCTTCGCTTACGGTATTTACGGTGACATAAATTTTTTTGTTCTGGCGGTGAAGTGAAGAAACAGCCGCCTCAAACTGATTCCATGCAAAATTTGACGATCGAAGTCGAGCGTTAAAGCTTTTGAGACCAAGATAAACTGCGTCGGCTCCCTCGCCGATTGCCGCATCCAATGCTTCAATGTTGCCGGCAGGCGCTAATAATTCAGACATTCCTAAATATTAGCACATCTGCCGCCAAATTGCTAGCACTGAGCCTTAATCGGCGGAATAGGCATTGGAGCTGTTCTCATAGCCTGGCGTTGCACCAGAAACAAGGATTTTTCCTGAATAATACTTGTCGGTGACAATCCAGTCCGCTGGAGAAGTTTGAATATAGTCAGGAAGGTTTGTGGCATCAGCATACCTGGCCGCAAGCTCACTGGTATTTTGCCTTGAAATTGAGCGGTATAATGAAGAAGTCATTCCGTCTGTGCACACGGCGTTTTCAGGAAGACAACCCCCATTCCAGATTCCAAGATTGAAGGCATTTTCAGCAAATTCCGTCATGATTTTCTTCGACCAGGCTTCCTTTCCTGAGGCACTCAAAAGAAGGGCGTCCTTTATTTCAAGGCTGACTCCATCACGAAGAAGCAGGACATCATTGTTTGAAGCGATTTTGTCATCGCCAGCCTTCCATAAATCCCGGGCAGAATCAGAGCTTTCAGGAGCAAGAGAAAGATTCAGCTCATCGCCAAGCTCATCAATGGCACTTCCTTCACTACCTTCGACAATACGTCCATGAAGGGTAATCAGCTCTCCCTTCTTCACCTCTATTGACGGGAAGGAATATTTTTTCCCCTCCCCGTTCGCCGCACTGACCATTTCAAGGCCGAAAGTGTTTCCTCCTTTGAGGACATAAAACTCCACATACTCAGGTGCCATTTTTGCCTTACTGTAAGTCGTCCTTACCTCGTTGAAGATAAGGCGGGCAGGATTTTCGTTGTAGCCGAAGAATTTCTGGCTGAAGTCAAGGCTGTTCCCCGTCGTGTCATAAATCACCCCGGAAAAAACATAGGATTTTCCTACCTGTGTCGGAGCCGACAATTCAATCTCTGCACATTTACGGCTTTCGCTGTAGGTGATTGCATTGGCTACGGCAAAAAGGTTTTCGTCTGCCTCCCGAGTAAATTCAGCCTGTGAAGAGTCAGCCTTCTCATCCAATTCCAGAACGCAAATTTCATCAAGAACAATTTTTTCAGAACAGCTTATGAGAAGCCTGCTGGCCCCGGTCACGGAAAAATTCTCGACGGAAGGAGCCTTGGTGTCAGCGGGAAATATTTCTATTCCCTCTTCCGTCAAGCGGCATGAAAAAGGCGTGATTACGAATAGCACGGCTGACACAATCAGCAGGGTGAAGACAGCCGGACGAAGGACCTGAATTCCAAAAAATTTTTTCATTGAATACCTCCAGATTTTTTTTGTATCTATATATGTATTCGCGAAAAAATTCGATTTTCGGCAACAAGTCACGAAAAAATTTGAAAAAAATGCAAAAAAAAACGCATTCCCGGCTTTTTTTCCGAAAATGCGTCCTTAAAAATCAAGGTGAAAAACTAAAGTCTGATTGTCTCAACCATGTAACGGATTGAACTTCCGTTTACATCTGAAAGCGTTTTTTCGATTACGAAAACCAGATTTCTTCCGCTTTTGTCAGAAAAAATCCTGTCAATTCTGTAGTCAGTCACCAGCTTTCGTTTGATGTCAGGAGAACCAACAATGTTTCTTGTGATTAACTTTCCCTCTCCGTCCTGTTTTTCAAGGGTGATGAAAAATGAAGAGCGGAGGTTTGATGAAGTTCCTTCTACGTTTTTTTCAAGTTTTATGTGATAAAAAACGCTTTGCTCTACGGTTGAGCCTTCAAAATCCTTGAAAACAATCTCGCTCTCACCGCTTTTCTTGTCATCACGGACATAAAGAAGGTTGTCAACGACAGCAGGCTTGAATTCATATTTTCGAAGTTTCCATTCGGCCTTCTTTAAAAGCTCATCGTAGACAGTTTTTCCGCTTTTAGAGACAGTTGCGGCTGAAGGCTGGGTTTTAAAAACCTCTCCGCTCACGAAGTCATTTTTTTCGATGTCAACAGTATAAATTTCAGCGTATCCCTGATACTGCCTGTCTGTTTTTCCATATTCGGCGAAGGCATAGGTTTTTCCATCCCGGGAAATTCCCAAATCAACGAAGGCTGCGGCATCACCAGCGAACACATGAAGGCCGGCAAAAAGAAGAGTAATTCCGGTTAGCAGAAGCTTTTTCATAATTCCTCCCAAAAACGATTTTTCTGATAATCTCAGCAAATCAGTCTTCTTTTATTATTTTCGGCTTTTGCAATAAAGTCTTTACAACTTTTTGTCTTCCGTTTAAGATTTTGGCATGACACTTAAAACGAGAAACAGACTGCTCAAGTTTTTTTTGCTCGCCAGCCTTTGCGTCGTGGCTTTGAGCCTGGCAACATTCATTATATCTGTCCTCAGCCATCGTATCATTGAGCCACCGGCATTTCGTATCCCTGCATTTCTCGATAAGCAGCCCCTGACAAAAAACAGTTTTACGGCCCTCATGCTCTCTTTTCTGATTTTGCTTCTATATGTTCCCTTCTGTTTTTATTTTCTATTAAAGTTTTTTGAGAACACACAGACAACAGAAATAATTTTTTTCACTGGTTTTCTTCTTGCCTGTCTTGCAGAATGTGCCCGCTTCATTACCATCTGCCTCGGCTTATGGCTTTCTTTCACAAATATTTTGATTATCGCAGGGGACATAGTTCTTTTCGGCCGCACTCTAGCCCCCCTAAGTTTTCTTTGTGCCGCAATTCTCAGCGATACAGACCAAAGGCAAGACATTGAACGCAACTACATCATTCTCATCATGGCATCTCTTGTCTTTGCCGTGGCCATTCCGATGAACACAGCCAGGATAACTTCCACAGGCCTTGTCACGGAAGGATTTATGATTCTCATTAACATAATGCGCTTTTTTCTGCTCTTAACGGCCGTCGTCTCCTTTTTCATAAATGGAGTCCGGAAAAACAGCATGGAACACAAAAGCCTGGCATATTCGGCAGGGGGACTTTTACTGAGCTACAGCATCCTCGTAAGCACGGATTCTTTTCTCTTTCTTGTGCTTGGAACTTCAGGCCTTATTGCCGGAACATACATATACCTTACGACACTGCACAAAATGTACATGTGGAGCTAAAAGGAAATCCAAGAAGCCTGATTTACAAAAGCAATTATTCCGCCAAGAACCAGGGGAATGATGAGATTGTCAAAGTCTTTTAAGGGCAGGACTTCGATCAAGGCTCCCACCGCAGCAACCAAAAGGGAGACGGCACAATTTTTAGTCACAAAAAAGGTTGAGCAGAAAATCGCCGCAAAACAGGTCAAGCTGCCCTCGACGGTTTTTCCGTGAGTGTATGGAACGGCTATTTTTCCGAATGTCTTTCCAGAAAGGCTGGCCAATCCATCCCCAAAAGCTAGCGCAAAGATTCCAACGCTCGCGGCCTTTTCGTCCCAAAGCAGGGCGGCGGCCAAAATACCCGCCACAAGGGTAACAGGCCCCAGGACGAATTTGTTTTCGTCGCGTTTGCGGGCAGCGGCTGCGGTTATGTCAGATATGAGGGGTATTTCGTGACCTTTTGAGCGCAAGGACTCGGCCACTATGTAAAAAATACCCGCAGAAAAAAGGCAGATTAAAGATGGAAGCCTTGCATAATGAAGAAAAAAAGGAACGAATGCCGTGCAGATGTGAATTGTCTTTCTGAAAAATTCCTTTCTGAGAGAAGTCAGCTGATTTTTTAGTTCAATTCCTATCTGATAGCAAAAATATTTCATTATTCAAGGCCCTTTTCCCCAGATAAAAGACGCGGAATGTCAGTGTAGATTGCCGGCTCAAAATCGGGATAAGGATGTGTTATGTATTTCGAATTCTGTGCCGCAAGGTTGCTTCCCTCCATGCGAATCATGGTCTGCTGATTGCGGGTAAGGGCATCCCAGGCTCGGATTGAGTCTGAAAGGCGGACCATGGCCTCTGCATTCATGTTGCTGTTTCCAGTCTGCTGAGCCAGCCTGTGCAATGTGACTCCGAGATTATTGTTCACTTTGAGGTACAAGTCAACAGTCTCATAATCATCCTGATCACTCTGTGGAAGGAGGACTTTTTGTCTTTCCCGCCCCTTGTCGAGTTCCCTGAGAAGGTCAGAATAATAGCTTTCCGCCGCAAAATTATCCCCCTTCAAAGAAAGAACGTTTCCTAGAGAAAGAAGAACGTTAGGATCCCTTGGCTCTTTTTCTGATACCTTTATGAATGAAAGCAGGGCATTGTCATAATCTTTCTTTCCATAATAGATTGAGCCGACCCGATAGTTAATTGATGGAGTGTCATTCTTAATTTCAATGGCTCTCTCATAGTTGAAAAGAGCATCCTCCAGCTCGCCAGATATGAAATAGTCCAGGTCACCCATGTCAGCGAAAAGTTTTCCTGTATTTACATCTCCCTCAAGCTCAGAGGCTTCGTGCTCTTCGTTGTAAAGGTTGATTCCCCGGGTGTAAAGGGTCTGAGCCTTGAGATACTCTCGGCTGGCGGCATAAAGCTCGCCCAAAACCCTGGTGGCGTTTATTTCCCTGTATACATTTTTCTTGCTGCGAACCTGCTGGTCATCAAAGAGGTCAAGGCTGTGCTCAAGCTCCACTTTGGCCTGCTCAGTGTTTCCGTTATGGATAAAATAGCGGGCCAGATTGTAGTGTCCGACAGGATTCAAAGGCTCTGATTTGATTGCGAGATTGAGCATGGCAAGAACATCCTCGATTGAAGTTCTCAAATACTCGTCATTTTTGCTGAGACTTCCGTAAAGTTTGTCGAGAAGATAGCCGGAAAGCTCCCTCCAGTCCGATGCCCCTAAATTCTTTAGGTTTTGCTTGTCCTGCTTGCTGAAGTAGAACATGTTCTTGTAAGTAAGGACTTCCCGCAATTTGTCAGTGCGAATGTTATAGCGGAGCATTCTTGAAAGATAGACATTATTTCCGCCATAGCGCTGAATCAAATCAAGATATTCCTGCTTTGCAAGCTCATATTTTGACGGGTCAACTTCAGCCCATTCAAGGAAGACATCTCCCAAAAGAAGTATGCCATCCGCATCATTTATATGATAGTCAAGGACTTCACGTCGCACGATTTCCTCTGCCCGCTCATAATTTGCCCGGTCATAAAGTTCCATTTCCGAATATTCCAGACCCGCAATCTTGTCATGGTTGAAATAGCGGAGGATATTCTTGTACATTTGCCCGGCTCGCTCGAACTGCTTCTTTTCACGATAGCCGAAAGCATACTGGAAAAACCATTTTTTAACCGGCTTGTAAGAAACAGCCGTCCAGAATTTTTCCTCGGACTGGGGGAATTCATTGGCTTCAAGGAGAGTATATCCCTGCTTGTAATTGATGTTTGCCATGACAGGCTTGTAAATGAAATGCTGGCCTGCCTTAAAAAGCCCGAAACAGACAAAGCAAAGAATAATGCCGACGATAGCCGCTGGAATAATCCTGTTTTTGAGCTGATATTGGAATGACTGCTTGTAAGCCTCATATTCAGCAAAAGAACGACGCTCAAAGTCACGGGGAATATTGATTGAAATATCAAGGATTTTTTCAAGCTGGGTTGCGAGCTGGCGAGCCGAAGTCTTTTTGAGGACTTTCTCAATGACTTCAAAAATAGCATCGTCAGTAAATTCATCCCTGGCAATAAAATCCTCAATGGCAATTCGCAAATTGAGAGGATAGTTTGAAAGATTTTTCTTGAACTGAACATACTCATCATCCGTCAGGGAATTTTTGGGTCTTCCTTCCTTGCCCTTAGAAAAATCAATTATGTCCAGGCCTGATTTTTTCTTTCCGAAATCTGCCGTCTCAGTGTCAGAGAATCCCGGAATCTCAAAGCTTGAATCCAGAACAAAGTCATCCTCGGCGGAAAGGCCCTCGTCCGTTGATGGGAATTCATCGCCAGAAAGTGAAGAAGATGATGGTGACGAGCCAAAATCAACGTCTTCCATTCCGCTTGTATCAAAAGTTTCAAGGGAAGTCTCTTCCATTCCGTCAGAAGGAACATCCATGGAAGCATCGGGAATCTCACCCAAAGGCTCTTCTGAATCCCCGCCCAAGGCCTCTATCTCACCCAGTGGCTTGTCTGACGAATCGGAATCATTCTCCCCTGAAGAAGCAGAGTCATCATTAGCACTCTCATCGATAAGGGAATCTATGTCAAAAGAGCCAAGTGAGTCAATGGCACTATCATTTGAAGAATCTTTTCCTTCATTGAACTCGCCCGAAACATCCATAGACGCCATGGCATCGGACAAATTCTCATCGTCAGCAGGAAGAGCGTCAGCCTCCTCCAGGAAGGCTTCTTCTGACTTTTCGGCTCCAAGCTCCTCTGCAGGACGGCTCTCCCCCGATTCGCCTTCAAGACTTTCGTCAAGGGCAAAATCGGAATCCTCAGGCTTTTCAACGGCTTCGTCAAGGCTCTCTGCCTCCAGCTCCTGACCAGGCTCAGCTCTTTCGGTCTCAAGGCTTTCTGGTGAAAGGCTCTCTAAGCTTTCAGGCTCAGCCTCTACTGAAGAGCCATCATCTGCGGAAGACTGGGCCTCATCAATCAAAGAATCGATGTCAAATGAGCCCAAGTCTCCAAGGGAAGATTCTGCTGTATCTGAAGAGGGAGATCCTAAAGAGTCAGAAAGAGAATCCATTCCAGAAAGATCGCTTAAATCACCAAGACCAGAAAGGGCATCGTTCAAATCAGCAAAATTTCCATCTCCGCTGGCAGGACTTGCGTCTTCAACAAAAGATGAGTCCAGGCTTGATTCACCGGCAGTCTGGCTGTCTCCATCAGGTGAAGAATTTGTCTGCAAAATGTCAGAAGAATCTCTC
>DGTW01000200.1 GCA_002393835.1 Treponema sp. UBA4326 | reverse complement strand
CTTTTTTTGATGATGGTTCTGGAAAGTCTGGCCTCTGTAGTAATTTTTTCTTCGTTTATGAATTTGCTTGCTGGCGGCGTGGCTGGCGGCTCGACAAACTTTCTGACCTTCATCTTTGCTTTTCTGGTGATTTTCGTCTGGCTTTGCCTTCAGTTTGGCTTTGCCGTAATGCTCTTGAAAATGACCCGCCGGGAGTATAGCAACCTGGGCTTTATTTTCCTGGCTTTCCGCCGTCTTAATCCAGCCGGCAAAGTGATTTCTGCTTTTGCCTTCATTTTTGTCATTATTACATTTTTGTCGAGATTTCTTGCAAAGGCTATTTTCCTCAAGATAAGGCCTGACTTTACATTTTCCCTGCCATCGCTCTCCTCCCTGCAGAAGGCTGAGCCTGGCCCTGAAACTGAAGAGATGCTTTCGACACTTCCTTCAGATTTTTTATTTTTCCTGCTGATTTTTATCGGAATTCTTTTTTTATTGTCGCTTTTTGTCCTGCTTCGCTATACTTTTGTCTTTCATCTGCATTTTGACAATCCTTACTGGAGCCTGCCCAATCTTTTCAGACAAAGCAGAAGGATGATGCGTGGAAACAGCTTACGCCTCATTCTTTTTGCGCTTAAGGCGGGCGGAAAACAGCTGGCTATTGCCCTTGGCCTCTTGATTCTGGTAAATTTAATTCCCGAGGCGAAACATTCAGGTCTGTCACTTCTGGTATTTTTCCTTGACATGGCATATTTTATAAATTTATGCACTGCCTTGACCCGAATTTACCTGACCGTCCCACTGCTTTATGAGGAAAAGTTAAAAATTGAAAATTCCTAAAGATTACGCTTCTTATGAAGAAATAATAAAAGGCTCTCGTTTTCTCTCAGAATTGTTCCTGATTTCCTCTCAGGCGGAAGTCAGGGAGAAAATCAAGGCTCAGAAACAAAAATATGCTGATGCCACTCATGTCTGCCATGCTTTTATTTGCGGAAAAAATGCCGAGCTTATGGGAATGAGTGATGACGGAGAGCCGGGTGGAACTGCAGGCCGTCCCATGCTTGATGTCTTAAAGGGAAGCGGAGCAACGAATCTTCTGGTGACGGTAACACGCTGGTTTGGCGGAACTCTTTTGGGGACCGGGGGGCTTGTTCACGCTTACGGCAGCGGAGTCAAGAATGTCCTTGCCCTTGCTGAATTCGAGGAGCTGGTGGAAAAATCATCTTTTGCCCTTTCCTGTGACTATCAGCAGTATCAGATTGTTAAGAAGATTTTCGAAGGATTTACTCTTTATGAGCTTTTCGAGGAATTCGGAGAGGCTGTTTCTATAAAAGGACAGCTCGCCCAAAGTGATTTTGATTTGTTTAAGCAGAAGATTTTTGATTCAACAAACGGTAAGGTTGAAGTGACTAATTCCTGACTGAAAAAAGGCCGATAATTTCATTATGAAGAAAAGATTTTTTGTTTTTCCGCTGATATTCCTTTTTGCCGCTTTGCCCGCATTTTCCAAGACCGGTTTTGAATTTGGAATTGGCTCGGGCTATACTTTTTACGGAGACTCGGCAACAAAAGACAGAAACAAGGAGCTGGGCGACACTAACCAGACAATCCTTGCAATGGACGCGCTTTTTCTTATTCCAGTCAATGACATGCTGATTTTTTCTCTTGGCGGGGACAGCGTTTTTGATTTTCGCTGGAAGGGCTCCAATCACATTTACCTGATGGATTATGCTTTTCTCGCAGGTTTTCGGGTTTATCCTAAGGTAGCGGGACTTTTTGTTTCCGTGGATTACGCTTTGGGAAGAAGAACTGACTTCATCACACTGGATAGCTACGACGACACGGTGAGCACTGAATGGGGAAATGGTTTTAAAATTGCCCTTGGATATGATTTTTCCTGCCACTTAGGCTCATCAATAGCTCCCCTTATTGCCGCCAGCCTGAAAAGTATGCCTCGTGGCGGTTCAAGGGATAATCTTTTCTGTGTATCGCTCAAGCTTACGAAACACAAGTAATTTATTGTTGAAAATTCACACTTTCTGTTGTATCCTATTTAAATACGATTACTTTAGGATTGGAATATGCAGATTGTTACAGAAGGTGAGATGCCAAAAATTCCCGAGCAGTTAGAAGAAGTGCTTTCTCCGGCGGAGCTTGGAATTGCCGTAGATGTTGGTACCACGACCATTGCGGTGAGCGTATGGTCTCTCCTCCATCGAAAACACCTTGTGACAGTCGCTGAAAAGAACAATCAGGTTCGCTACGGCTATGACATAATCCGACGCATTGCTTTTGCCGTCCGTCCTCCGCTAACAGGTTCTTCTGCCGTGGTGGAAAGCGGTCCTTCTGCCCTTCATTATTGCATTATAGGCCAGCTGGAAAAAATGTTTTCCAAGGCCCTCATTGAGTCTGCGTCCCGCCTTCCCCGGGGCTTTCAGCCAAAGGTCAAGTCAATCGTAATCACAGGAAACACCACCATGCTCAGTTTTGTTTGCTCTACATCAGTGAACAACATGGCGGCGGCTCCATTTACACCGGCTTCACTTTTTGACACTTCTACGACATGGGGGAAAATCAGAAAAGGGCAGGTTTATTCATATTGCACTTCATTGGACAAACCTACGCCGGAACTTTTAAAAGTATTTGAGACAAGTCCAATCCTTGAAGACACTGAAGTTTACATTCCTCCCTGCATCGGGGCTTTTATCGGAGCTGATGCTGTTTGTTCCATGATAGCGGCAGGTTTCCCAATTCCCGGCTCAAAAAACGATGCCTCAACCCTGCGTCCCTGGGAGTCAAAGGTAAAGGCACCTCTTTTGCTTGCTGATATAGGCACGAACAGCGAGCTTTGTCTTTTTGTTCCTGATACGGAGGGAAAGACCGGGCGGATTCTCTGTACTTCGGCGGCTTCCGGCCCGGCTTTTGAGGGAGCCAACATCAGTTGCGGTATGCCTTCGACGGAAGGGGCTATAGACAAAATCACTTATATCCACGACAGGCTAAAGTGTCACACTATCGGCGACAAAAATCCAAGGGGCTTGTGCGGAACTGGCCTGATCAGTGCGGCGGCCGTCATGCTGAAGAACAAGTACATCGACAAAAATGGGGTCATCATCCGTGAAAAATCAAAGCTGGGAGACGGAACTGCCTGTATTGAGCTTACTCCGGCCGTTTACCTTTCCCAGCAGGATATACGAAACTTGCAGCTGGCAAAATCAGCCGTGCGAACAGGCCTTGAATTTTTGCTTGAGCATACTGAAGAAACGCCTGTTTTCTGTATTGCGGGTGGTTTTGGTTCAAAAATTAATCTCGAAGAAGCCACTACAATCGGCTTGCTTCCGGCAGAGCTTGAAAAACGCACGATTCAGCTGGGTAACGCCGCCCTTTCCGGGGCAAGCGCTCTTCTATTTTCGAATGTGCTGCGAGAAAAAGCCCGGGCTTTGGCAAAAAAATCCATTCAGATTAACCTTGCGGGCATTCCAGAATTCCAGGAACGCTTCTTAAACGGCATGAATTTTTAGGAACAAAAAATACATCCGTGTATTTTTTGTTCCTACGAGAAAATTCTGTTCCCCGCCTCAGAAGCACAGCTTCTTCGGAGAATCGCTAAAAACTTGCATCGCAAGTTTTCTTAACGCTCCCTACCTTCGGCAAACAGAATTTTCTCTCCTTTCATCTACCCTGCCTCCGTGCAGGACATCAGTTTTCAACTTTCCGTTTTCAACTTTCCGTTTTCTTATCGTCGTTTTCCCTAATTTCTACCCTTCGGATTTTTCCTGATATGGTTTTCGGAAGGGAGGTTACGAATTCTATGATTCTCGGATGCTTGTAAGTAGCGGTTTTTTCTTTCATCCAGTCGAGGATTGAGATTCTCAGCTGTTCGCTTGCCTCGTAGAGTTTTGTGAGTACGATTGTGGCCTTGATTGCCTGACCTCGGCGTGGGTCAGGAACTCCAGTTACGGCACATTCAAGGACGGCCGGGTGCTGCTGCAAGATGCTTTCGATTTCGAAGGGGGAGACCCGGTAGCCTGAGCTTTTGATTACATCGTCGTTGCGGCCGATGAACCAGATGTAGCCGTCTTCATCGTAGTAGGCCGTGTCGCCTGTGAGGTATTTATTGCCGCTGAAGACCGATTTTGTTTTTTCTTCGTCGTGGTAGTAGCCTGTGAAAAGACCAAAGGGGTGGCCATTTTCCAAATTGACTACGATAACGCCTGGTTCTTTAGGAGCGCATTTTGTGCCGTCCGGGCGGACTACAGAGACATCGTAACCTGGAGCTGGTTTTCCCATTGAGCCGGGCTTTGGTTCCATGCCAGGGAAGTTTCCGACCATGACTGTGGCTTCGGTTTGACCGTAGGCTTCGAACATTTTGAGTCCTGTGGCCTCGTAAACCTTATTGTAGACTTCCGGATTCAAGGCTTCGCCTGCTGTTACCAGGTATTTGAGTGAAGACAAATCGTATTTTTTAGTGTCAGCTCGAACCAGATAGTTGTAGACTGTCGGAGGAGCGCAGAAAGTCGTGACTTTGTATTCTTCGATTTTTTTGAGCAGTACGCCAGGCTTAAACTGAACCATGTCATAGGCAAAGACTGCCGAACCGCAAATCCACTGACCGTAGAGCTTTCCCCAGACTGATTTTGCCCAGCCTGTCTCTGCAACTGTCAGGTGGAGGTCGTCATCGATTACATTCTGCCAGTATTTGGCGGTTACAATGTGACCGAGCGGATAGGCAAAATTATGCTGAACCATTTTAGGGTAGCCTGAAGTTCCAGAGGTAAAGTAGAGGAGCATGACATCTTCGTTGTGGGTGGCAAGCTCTCCCTGAGGACGAGGAAAATCTGTTCCGAATGAAGAAATTTCCTTAGAGTATGAAATCCAGCCCGGGCGATCACTCTGAACTGTGACAAGGGTTTTTACGCTTGGGGAAGCTGGAAGTGCCTTTTCGATTTCTTCCTGAATGGTGTCGTCATAAGAGACAATCATCTTGATTTGGGCCGCATTTGTGCGGTATTCCAAATCCTTCTGCAAAAGCTGGTTGGTCGCAGGAACGGCAATGGCTCCGATTCGATGCAAAGCCGTGATAAAGAACCAGAATTCATAGCGGCGGCGCAAAATGAGCATGACGGCATCGCCTTTTTTGATTCCTTTTGAGACAAGGTAATTTGCCGTTCTTCTGGACTCTCGGGCAATGTCGGCAAAAGTGAAAATCCGTTCATCTCCTGAGTCATCGCACCAGACAAGGGCACGCTTTGTTGGCTCTTTTTCTTCGTAGCGGTCGATGATGTCGTAAGAAAAATTGAAATTTTCAGGAACTTTGATTTTGAAATTCTTTTTTAAGTCTTCGTAATTGGTATAAACTGTTCCGTTTTCTACATAATCTGAATAAAAATTCATTTTGGAAAAACTCCATGAAAGAAGAAATATGTGCTAGCAGTATATTTGACACATTATATCACAAAAGGTTGCATGAAAAAAGTGATATGAGAAAAAAAATCAGGGTAAACGCATTATAACTCAGGGCAAACGCATTATATTGCATTTGCAGTAAAAATGGCGCGAGAGAGTAAAACGGCTTACGGGAA
>DGTW01000131.1 GCA_002393835.1 Treponema sp. UBA4326 | reverse complement strand
GATTCTGCTGTATCTGAAGAGGGAGATCCTAAAGAGTCAGAAAGAGAATCCATTCCAGAAAGATCGCTTAAATCACCAAGACCAGAAAGGGCATCGTTCAAATCAGCAAAATTTCCATCTCCGCTGGCAGGACTTGCGTCTTCAACAAAAGATGAGTCCAGGCTTGATTCACCGGCAGTCTGGCTGTCTCCATCAGGTGAAGAATTTGTCTGCAAAATGTCAGAAGAATCTCTCGGTCCGCCGTCATTATCAAGAACTTCGGCAGGAATATCTTCGTTCAGGTTAATTTCATTGCCGCTCTCACTGGGTTTCAAAAGCTCTTCAAGATCCATGTCCTCAAGGGCAGGGGCTTCTTCTGCTTTCTCACTTTCGGTGTTTTCCAAGGGGGCAGACAAATCATCAGAAAGAAACTCTGCCAGAGCATCATCATCAGCGGAAACCTGAGGCTCCAAAAGGGAATCAATGTCAGAAACATCAATGGCAGGCTCAGAGCTGCCTGCAGGTTCGCCGTCTGATGAAATGTCTTCCGGCTTTTCGTTATCTGGCAAACCGATGATAAAATCGTCTGAGTCATCTTCTGCGGAAATATTCTGAGGAAGCACAAGCTCTGAGGGCTTTTCCCCCCGCTGGGCACGAATTTTGACCTCATCCCCGACTTCGCGTATGTCTTCGCTGAACTGTTTTAGCTGATTTAATCCTGGCATTTAAATTCCCACCATAACTAATATACTTTAATTTCGGCATTTTGAAAACAAGGCTTTATAGTAAAAAAAGCATCACAGGCTTTACTTTTTTTATAAAATACCGATAAATAAATTATGAAAAAGATTTTTGCCTTGACGGGCTTTCTCATGATTTTCACATCATTTTTTTCACAGCTTTCGGCAAAAGAAAATGCACCAGCCCCAGACACATACGAATACGATCTTACCCTCACGGACATATCTGGCGTCAGAGAACCTTACATAAGCAACGATTTCATGGTTTTCACGGCTCCCGTAGACTCAAATTCAATAGGAATTGCCTTCGACTATGAGGAATTCAGGACGATTCACTATTTTCAGCTCAGAAAAAACTACGGCTACGACGGTGAACTTACCTCATCATATTACTTTTACATTACGCCAATGCCAAAAAAAATCTCAAGGGTATGCTACAGGCTGATAATAGACGGGCTTTGGACGACTGATCCCAGGAATTCAAATGTGATTCACGACCAAAAAGACAATTACGCCCTCTCATACATAGATTTGCCGCCTTCAGAAGTTGAAATTACTGAAAAACTTGCAAATGGACTCACCCATTTTGTTTGCCATGCAGAAAGCGGCCAGAAAATCAGGCTGGGCGGAAGTTTTACCAATTGGGACAGCTGGATTTACGAGCTGAAAGAAACAAGCCCGGGCAAATATGAAATTGACATTCCACTTCACCCGGGCACATATTATTACTCATATTTTAAGGGAATAACGCCCTTTTTGGACGAAACGAATCCTCTCCGCGGCTACTCAAACGACGGAAGAATCGTTTCATGCATTACGATAAACTGAAAACGGAAAGTTGAAAGTTGAAAACTCAGGGCACTCCCCACGCAAGCGTGGGTCGGGCTTTCCGGGGTTGTGCTATCGCTCCATTGCTCCACTACGCCTACGCAACGCAGTTGCTTCGGAGAGTCGCTAAAAATGCTTTCGCATTTTTTTAACGCTCCCTATGTTCCGCAACGGCTTCGCCGCCCCTACAATCCCTAGTGCAAAAAAATCTAAAAGCCTTTAAACTTACCTGCGAGTTTTGCGAGGTCACCTAGGCCACCTAAGCCCCCCATTCCGGCACCACCGCCCATTCCGCCGAATTGCTGCATGAGTTTTGCCTGCATTCCCTTGTTTCGGGTAAGCTTCTTCATGGCAAGCTTGGTTTTCTCAAACTGCTTCAAGAGCTTGTTTACCTCCGCAACGCTGGTTCCGCTTCCCTGAGCTATTCTCTTGCGGCGGGCAGGTCCGATAATCAGATGATTGGCCCGCTCTTTTTTTGTCATTGACTGAATGATGGCCTTTTGGTGGGCGATACCACTCATATCCAGCTTGCTCTCGTCAATCTGACCGGCAAGTCCTGGAATCATATCCATGATTGAAGAAAGGCTTCCCATTTTGCCAACGCTTTCAAACTGAGAAAGCATGTCATCCAGGGTGAACTCGTTTCGAGCCATTTTCTGCTCAAGTTTTTTAGCCTCTTCGATGTCAACGGTTTCCTGTGCCTTTTCGACCAAAGAAACGATGTCGCCCATGCCAAGGATTCGGCTGGCGATTCGCTCCGGATGGAATGGCTCGAAATCCTCTGTTTTTTCGCCGGTACCAATAAACAAAATCGGCTTGTCGGTGATTGATTTGAGGGAAAGGGCGGCACCACCACGGGCATCTGAGTCAAACTTGGTAAGGATAACGCCAGAAAGACCTAGCTGCTCATCAAAAGACTTGGCGATATCTACGGCATTCTGACCTGTCATCGAATCGGCGACAAGGATTGTCTCCACAGGGTCAACGGCCTTTTTGACATCAACCAGCTCTTTCATCATGCTTTCGTCAATCTGCAATCGACCGGCAGTATCAACGATGATTGTGTCTATTCCGTTCTTTTTTGCGTAAGAAATTGCGTTTTTAGCGACTTTGACGGCATCTTTTGCACCATCTTCAAGATAGACTGGAATACCGATTTTTTCGCCAAGCTGCTTTAACTGCTCAACAGCGGCTGGTCGAACAAGGTCACAGGCCACGAGAAGAGGTTTTCGGCCGTTTTTAGCAAGGCGGGCAGCCAGTTTGTGAGCCGCCGTGGTTTTACCCGCACCCTGCAGACCAAGAAGAAGGATGACGGACTGAGTGTCAGGGCCTTTTAACTGCAAGTCAACTTTTGTGTCGCCAAGGAGTTTTACGATTCTGTCGTAGATTATTTTCGTAAACTGCTGGCCAGGATCTACCGCACGAAGGACTTTCTCGCCTTTTGCCTCTTCGATAGTGGCGTTCACGAAACGACGGACTACACGAAGATTGACATCGGCTTCAAGGAGAGCCATTTTAATCTGCTCGACTGTCTCCTCGATGTTCTTCTCGGTGATTTTTGACTTGCCGCTCACAGAGCGCATTATGTCACTGAAAGTATTTGTAATTTTCTCAAGCATTTTTGTCCTCTGATAGTCCGGCTATATTCTCAGCCTTAGTCTTCCTGCTCCATTTTGCCCTGCATCATAAGCTCCTGCAGCAAAGCCATTGGCTCAATTTCCTTATTAAGGATGCGGTAGAGGCTGTCACAAATAGGAAGCTTTAGGTTGTGTGATTCTGCAATCTGATGAACGAATTTACAGGCAACCGCACCTTCAGACAAATAACCGATTTCACCGATTCGGGCAATCAAGTCATCGAGATCCTTGAATTTCGAAAGAATGTCAGTTTTGATAATGTCCTGTCCAAAACGGCGGTTTCGTCCGTATTTTGAACGGCAGGTAACGTCCAAATCGCCGACACCGGCAATTGAAGTGAAAGTCTCTGCGTGGGTAGCACCCATGGCAAAACCAATCTGCTGTATTTCGTTAAGGCCGGCGGCAAGCAAAAGACTTTCGGAATTGTCTCCAAAAATGTCTGAGTGCTCGCTTACTGCATCCAGGGAGCCATACATGACGGCGATAACATTTTTTGCAGCCGCACAAATTTGCACTCCCACGACATCAAGGGAAGAATAGACCATGAGGCCTGGAACACGGAGAAGCTCACGGAATTTGATTGAATTGAGGGCATGTTCACTGGCTGCAATAAGGCCTGTAAGTTTACCCATAGCAACTTCTTCTGCATGGCTGGGGCCTGAAATATAAACAAGCGAGCCTTTGTAGCAGTCGGGAAGCACGTCTTCAAGAGTCTCAAGAATAAGCCTTGGGCCTTTTTCGGAAGCAACAAAGCCCTTGGTAAGCACGCCGATTACAGTCTCTCCATTTTTGATTGAAGGAACATTGGCAATCTGCTTTGCAGTATTTGCGATGAAAAGGGACGGAGAAGCGAGAATCAGGTATTCCTTTCCGTCTGCAACCTCTTCAATGTTTATTGAAGCCGTGAGATTTTCTGAAAGCGGATATCCGGGAAGGTAGCGTTTATTTTCATGCTCGTTATTTATGCCGTCAACGACATCCTGCTCCCTGGCCCAAATCTGAACTTTGTGACCACCACGGGCAATAGCCTGAGCTAAACCTGAGCCCCATGCACCAGCACCAATTACACCTACATTCTTTTGTTTCATTCGTTTTCCTCGATAACAAGCGTCTTTTTAATTGGAATGACTTGAAATCATCAATACCAGATTGCGCTCTCGTCTTTCCAATCGATAATCTCTTCCGGTTTGAAAAAAAGATTTATTTCCCGCTCAGCACTTTCATCGCTGTCTGAGGCGTGAATGATATTATGATTTGTGTGAGAACAAAAATCGCCACGAATTGTTCCAGGAAGAGCCTCGCTTGGCTTTGTGGCTCCGACCACCTTGCGCACCAGCTGAACGCAATCTTCGTTGTCCAGCTGCCAGACCATAGCTACTACAGGAGCGCTGGTAATATAAGAAACAAGGTCGTTGTAAAAAGACTTTCCGGCATGTTCGGCGTAATGCTTGGCAGCAAGTTCCGGAGAAATGTTCATAAGTTTTAAAGCAACCAACTTCAAGCCTTTGCTTTCAAGGCGAGTAATTACCTGACCAACAAGCCGGCGATTAAGGACACCAGGCTTACACATTGCGAAACATCTTGTCATAGTCTTATCAGTATACAACACTCGACGGAAAAATGAAAGTGCATTTTCCTTTTTTATCTTTTTTGCTCAAAAGAGCCGGGAAAAGCAGGAAATCAGGAAAAAAAATCAGTCAGTTCGTACGGCCTTCATTTCCTTTTTGCAGGAATACATTGCCTTGTCTGCCCTGCGGAAGACATTCAAAACGCTTCCATCATTGTTTTTGTCGTAAATGGCAAAACCTATGGCCGCAGAAATTTTTTCCCATGGTTCAAGAGAGTCATCAGCTTTTATTTCGTCCATTTTTGCCTTAAAGCTTTCTATTCTTGAGTCTAACTCTTTATAGTCAGTGCCTTCCACGATGACCAGGAATTCATCGCCGCCAATCCTAAACACAGGGGAATGCTCAAAAATTCCACAAACCATTGCAGACAATTTTTTTATTGCTATGTCTCCCTGAGAATGGCCAAAAGTATCGTTAATCAGCTTTAAGAAATTCAAATCTAACATTACGATTCCGAACTCACACTTTCTGTTGGCAATTTCCCAGTCTAGCCTGAGAACCTCGCTGTCATAGGCCGTTTTGTTTTTTACACCAGTGAGGGGGTCTTTATTGGCAAGCCTGCTCATCTTGTCAGCCCAAAGCTGGGTTTCCTCCAGCTGCTTCGAGGCTGCGATTATATTGCTCACATGCTTCCTTATTTCGTAAATCAAATTCACGAAAGAGCGGGTAAGAGAAGAAATTTCATCCTTTCCCTTTATGTTGCCCTCGATTTTTTTTGCTATGTCAGGATTTTTCTGGCTCGTGTACTCCCGCAAATCTGACTCCAGCGTGACAATTCGGGCAATGTAGACATCATTTACGAAAAGCAGCATCAGGAAAACGCAGAAGAAAAGAATAGCCCCTGCCGCCGCAGTCTGAACGATTGTATTTTTAAGGATAACCTTGTTCACATCGGACACATTGACCTCAACGCCAATAAGTCCCAGTTTTTGTCCTTTTATAATCACAGGAATGTAATAGGCGTAGGTATGTCCCCATTCATTATTCCAGACCTGAAATTCATCCTGTCTGACACCGGAGAACCATGTATTCCACTGAACGGGATATTTATCAATCGGGTCATAATACTCATCCCCCAGATAAAGATACTTTCCCTTGTCTGCTTTCTGTCCCTTCTCGTCCTTGTGACTTCTCTCTCCGTCAATCATGTAGACCATTCTCAGTTCTTTTTCCTTGGGAACAAGATAATAGGTGTAAGGAAGGCCGAAAGACTGACGGGCATTCTCAAAAGTAAGAAGCCAGAACTCATGGTCATAAATAAAGTACTGTTTTTTCATCTCATCGGAAAAATTCTCGAAATTGAAGTCAGAAAGCTCCTTGTATTTTTCGTGATCAGCCTGGGCAAGCAGCAGCTGGCTTTTTTTATGGGCCTCATGGAATTCATCGAAATCGTAGGGAATGTCAATCTCGGCAAAGTGCTCCATGTAATATTTCTGGTAGCTGATAAAGTCATCGCCAGAATCCTGAATAAGACGCTCAAGGTAATCGCCTATGTTTCTTATATTCTCAAGACACTGACTTTTGTAATCCCGCATTTGGTTTAGATAAGTCGTTCCGCCACACAAAAGAAGAGAAACAAGCGTAAAAATCACGAAAATCAAAGCAAACCTAAAGAGAATTCCATCCGTCTTTTTTTTCATGTCAGCCTCAAGTTTTTTGATATAGAATAATTGTAACACTAAAAAAAGAATATGTGAATTTTTTCCTTAAAGAAGCCTTCAATTTTTTTTTACAAAGCCCGCATTTTTTCTTCGACCGCATCAATGATGTCGTCAGGCGTGCTTGCCCCGGCCGTAATTCCGATTTTTTTTAGGGAAGAGAATTCCTTGCGGATGCTCTCGGATATCTCGTCAGGATGTTCTATAAGAACGGCCATTTTGCAAAGGCTTTGGGCAGTGGCAAAAAGGCGGTTTGTGTTGGCGCTGTTTCTTCCCCCGATTACGATTACGCCATCCACCATTTCACAAAGCTCTTTGAGGGCCTTTTGCCTTTCATGTGTTGCAGGACAAATGGAAGAGATGACTTCAGTCTGGGCAAAGGCTGATTTTAGCTCAGTTTTAAGCGAATCAAATGTCTTACTGCTAAAGGTTGTCTGGGACAAAAGAATGATTTTTGACTCCGCATTAAGGATTTTCTCCGCCTTCATTCTTTTTATTTCTGATTTTAATTCGTCATTGTCTTTTATAAGTATGAATTCCAGTTTTTTCCCGGCTTCCAGGGCAGCCTTTCTGGCATAGCCTTCGATTCCCACCACTTCGCCATGGTTTTTGTCGCCTGCAAAAAAAATGACATAGCCTTTCGAGGCATAATCAGCGGCTGTTTTCTGGCTTTTCGTCACAAGGGGACAGGTCGCGTTCACGACATTCACGCTTTTTTCTCTGATTGCCGCCTCGGTCTCTGGAGCAACTCCGTGAGCACGGATAATTACGGTGTCATTTTGCTGCAATTCAGGGATTTTGTCTTCCTCTAGAATCCTAAGATTACGCTGGGCCAGCTTATTCAAGGCCACCGGGTTATGAATCAAAGGTCCCAGCGTGTAAACATGACCGCATTTGTTTTCTTCCAGAGCCTTTTCAGCCGCGAGAACAGCACGACGAACGCCAGCACAAAATCCAAGAATCTTAGCGCGAATTATTTCCATAGGATAAATTATAGCAAAAATGCAAGGTCATTGCGAGCATAGAGCTATCAAATGCCAGGGCAAACGCTTAAATGGGCGTCTATAAATGCGACGAAGTCCTTTTCTGTGAGGGGTTTTGAATACAAGTAGCCCTGGACCTGGTCGCAATTTATAGAACGCAAAAAATCACGCTGGCTTTCCGTCTCGACGCCCTCGAAGACAGTTTTTTTGTCTAGATTACGGCTCAAATCAATAAGACTTTGTATGAAGGTTGCTGATTTATCCTTGATTCTGTCGTTTTCATCCACGGACGAAAGGAGAAATTCCCTGTCGAATTTCAGCACATCGACTGGAATCTGGGTGAGCATGTTAAGGGAGCTTTCCCCGCTTCCAAAATCATCCATGGCCACGGTAAAGCCCTCGTCATGAAGGGCATTCGTAATCTCACACAAAGTTTCCCTGTCCATGACAGAGCGCTCAATTATCTCAACTTGAATAAGAGATGGGGGAATAGAGTATTTTTTGAAAATTCGCATGAATTCCGCCATAAATTTAGACGGCTGGTTATGGTTGCGGCTCATATTCACGGAAATTGGCACGACAGGCCTTCCTGCCTTAATCTGTGAATCAAGGAAGCTGAAAACCTTGTCGTAGACATAAAAATCAAGTTTTACGACAAATCCGTTTCTCTCGAAAAGGGGAATGAATTTGTCGGGATAAACCAGCCCCATAAGAGGACTTTGCCAGCGAACAAGAGCCTCAGCCCCTACAAGGCTGTCGTCTTCAAGCATGATTTTCGGCTGGTACATGATGAAGAATTCCTGATTTTCCAGCGCGCTTTTCATGTTATGCTCAATTGTCTGCTCCTCGTTAATCTTTCCTAAAAGCACGGAATTGTAAATTGAATAAGGAAGGAGCATGTTTTCTTTTATGGTGCTTTTTGCAAAAGAAGCCTGCCCCATCAGCTTTTGGACAGTAATTCCCGGCGTATGGGAAGGCTTACAGAAAGTTATGCCGAATTTCGGAAAGAAAGGAATCTCATATTCGCTGATTTGCTCAGTGAACAGATACAAAAGCCCCTTGAATGTGTTGATTGCATCCCGCAAATCCTGAACTTTCACCAGAGCACAAAACTGATCAGCATAATCATGGGCTATAATAGCCTTATACTCCATGGCGGCCTTGTTCAAAATCGTGGAATAAAAAAAGACCATTTTGTCAGCTTCCAGAACCCCGTAACTCTGATTTATGAATTTAAAGCCCCGAATGTCACCGTTGATGAGCATGAAGCGGGATTTTGGATTTTTTCTCAGTATTTTGTTGGCCTCCGACTCGAATTTCTGTCTTGTCCAGAGTTTCGTAAGAGGATCGTAGACAGGCTCAATCAGCTGGTTCTTGTAAAAATAGTCGGACACCAAAGTTTCGACGAAAAGAAGCAGGATGAGGGCGACGATTGAAATCAAAAGCACAAGGATTTTTATTGAATTGTACTTATTGTAGACCGCATGAAGGTATTTTTTGGGGAAGCCGACTGAAATAGTCCAGCCGCAATTCTTGATTTTGGAGTAAAAAAGGTCTATCGGCTCGCCAAGATGATTTTCTGTTTCAACATGGCCGTTGCCTTCCCGAGCCGTAACATCAGAAGTAATCGCCTTGTATTTTTCGGATTTTGGCACGAAAACCTTTCCTATCAACTCTGGGTCAACATGGTCAAGCAGTTTTCCCTGCCTGTCAAAAATGTATACGGTGCTGTAGTCACCGATTTTTATCTTTTGTGAGATTTTAGCAAGTTTATTCACCCTGATTTCTGCGCACAAGATTCCTTTTAGGATATGCTCGGAATTAAAATACGGATGCTCAATAAAGAAAACGAGGTCTTTAAAATGATCAGAATAATAGATGTCACTGATATAATATTTTTCACCCGTATAATTTTCCCGAACAGCATAGGGCTTGAACTTTAAATCCGTTACCCAGCCTTGCGAGAAATATCCAGTTAAATTCGAGTCAACATAAAAAACCGAAGAAAAATCCTCGTTCATATATTTCATGTTCTGGATTATCCACTTTTGAATTTCCTCAGGATTTCCCCTGGCAAACATTTCCGAGTCGTAAATTGAAGAAAGGGAGGTATGATAATTCTCCAGATAATACTGAATTGCGGCAGAATAGCCCTGAAGGACCTGGGAGCAGTTTTCAAGATAATTCTTTTCTGAATATTTCAAAGCCCTTTGCATGACAGTTCCGCTTAAAAGGAAGACAACAAGCATTATAATTCCACTGACCGCCAATGTAGAGAGGAACTTCAACTTGCCAGAGCTTAAATTTAATTTATCCTTATGGATCATACTTAATATGATAACACAGGAGAAGGAATTTTTGAAAGAAAAATTGAATGAAAATTAAAAAAAATCCACGAGCAGGCAGATTACACAGATAAAAAAATAATCCACAGATATGCACAGAGCAACACAGATTATAATTATATAAAAATCTGTGCAATCTGTGTTAATCTGTGGACAAATAATTATCCGCGTTTATCTGTTATATCCGCGTCTTAATTTTACTCAGCATTATCTTCGTCTTCACTGACCTTGAACTGGCTGATGTTTGAATTTGAAGCGATTGTAGTGAACTTCTGATTTTTGCGAACACAAAGGATGAATGCACCTGCGATGAAAATAGAAGAATAACAACCAGAAATCAAACCGACAGTAAGGGCAAGCGAGAAGTCATGGATTGTTCCTGTCGTAAAGAAGAACAAAGCCAGGACAGCGAACAATGTCGTGAGCGTCGTGATGATTGAGCGGCTCAGCGTTGAAGTAAGGGCTGAGTTAAGAATCTCTTTGAATGTCTTTGCCTCGACAACCTTGATGTCGCTTCGGACACGGTCAAGAATAACGACTGTCGCGTTGATTGAATAACCGATAATCGTAAGGATTGCCGCCAGAGTCGTAGTGCTGAATTCCATCTGAATGAATGAGATGAAAGAGACCATAATCAATGCATCGTGAATGATAGCGATAACTGCCGCAAGAGCGAAATCCCAGTGGAAGCGGATTGCAGAGTAGATGAAAATCAAAACCAAAGTTGCAAGAACCAGGATGATTGAATCCCGAATCAAAGACTGAGAGAACTGAGCGCCGATGAAGTCAGACTTTACAAAAGCGACTTTATCTGCACCAAATTTTTCTGTGAGAGCCTTGTTTGCATCTGCCTGAAGGGTTTTGCCCTCGTCTCCGGTAACGCCCATACGAACCTGGAAAGCACGGTCACTACCCTCGCCGATTTCCTTTACATCAACATTGTTGAACTCAGCAAGGGCTGAGCGGACATCGTCTGCCGTAACATTTGCTGACTCATCATTGACGAAAAGATTGAGAGGTTTTTCACCCAAATTCTTTGAAGAGCCAGAGTTTACGAAAAGGCCTTCTTTTGGAAGAAGCATTTCCTTTTTGATGTGGGCAGAAACGCCGTTTACGGTGTTCATTTTTGCGGCAAGCTCTGAGACAGTCTCAACGCTTGAGTAAGGAATTGACTCAGTGCGGTTTTCCTCACCGATACCACTTACGACAAGATCAACTCCCCCTTCGTTTGCTTCCAGGGAAACAGTAGCAGTTCCATTGTAAGTTACTTCAAGAACAGTGCTGGCGATTTTGATTTCTTCAATCATACCAGGCTTAAAATCAAGGCCAAAGTTGATTCCACGAGTGGCCACAGAAACAATTCCTGAAATGATGATTGCCGCACTCAAAACTACAGCACAAGGGAAAAATTTACTAAACTGAATTACCTTTTTCATTATTTTACTCCCCAGCCGATGCTCATTGTCTTTCTGTTCATAACCTCAGTATTGAAGTCGAACATGAGACGAGAAACTACGAGAGCTGTAAATACTGACGAACATACACCGATTGCAAGAGAAACTGCGAAACCCTGAATAGAGCCGGTTCCCAATTTTGAAAGGAAGGCAGCCGCAATGAATGTGGTGATGTTAGAGTCCATGATTGCCCAGAAAGCGTTGTCGAAACCTGCGGCGATTGCTGCAGCCCGGCTCTTTCCGTTTTTGAGCTCTTCTTTGATACGCTCGAAGATGATTACGTTGGCGTCAACTGACATACCGACCGTAAGAATCATACCGGCGATAGAAGAAAGGGTGAGAGTGAGGTTGAATGCGCTCAAAACCGAGAACATGATGTACATGTTGAGAACCTGAGCAACGACAGCGTTGAAACCAGCACCCATATAGTAAAGAATCATGAATACGAGGACAGCAGCCAGGCCCCAGAGCAAGGCATTCATACCCTGCTTAATAGCGGCCTCACCAAGGCTTGCTCCGACAACCTGCTGGCTTTCGACCTCAAGAGGAACTTCAAGCCATGCTGTCTGAAGGACTTTCTGAATATTCTGGGCTTCTTCTACAGAGAATCCACCGGAAAGAGAAACCTGTCCGCCGTTGATTGCCTGTCGGATTGTTGCCGCAGACTTGATTTTGTTGTCGCTTACGATGGCAAGACGCTCGTTAACATGAGCTCCTGTGAAATCAGCGAAAATCTGAGCACCCTCAGAATCGAGGACAAAGTTGACTTCCGGCTGGTTGGTTGTCTGGTCAGCAGAAACCTGAGCAGATTTGACATGTTTTCCGTCAAGGGCGATTTCTTTTTTTACAGCGATGTACTCAGCGCCACGAACGAGCTGGTCAAGGCCGTAATCGTCTTTTTCGTAGTATCCCATGACCTCACAATCTTCTGGAAGAAGAGAAGGATCAAGCAATTTTCCGTCTGAGTTGAAGAGGATGCCGTTGTTTCGGTAGTAGTTCATTACTGAAGCCGTAGCAGTCTCGTCAACGAGGCGGAAGTTAAGGATACCCTTACCCATGATGATTGTGTTTACGCTTTCTGAATCTGCCGCACCAGGAATTTCGATGTAGATGCGGTCTTCGCCCTGCTGGCGGATAACCGGCGAAGTAAGACCGAATTTATCGATAC
>DGTW01000223.1 GCA_002393835.1 Treponema sp. UBA4326 | reverse complement strand
AGTGATGAACGATGAGGGCATTGATTTTTCAGGCGGCATTGCAATTTGCCCGGACGATGGCGACAATTCAGATGACATACTGAAATACGCTGACATGGCTATGTACGAGGCAAAACGCAAGGGAAAGAACGACATCTGCTTCTTTAAGGCCATTATGCGTGAGCGTTTTATGGAAAAGGTTTCGATTCAGTCAAAACTGAGCAGGGCCGTCATGAACGAACGCTTTCAACTCTACTACCAGCCGCAGTTTGATGTGGCCACCAACAAGCTCCGTGGGTTTGAGGCCTTGCTCCGCTGGTATGATGACGAAATTGGCTGGATAAATCCTGAACAATTTATTCCGATTGCTGAAGAAACAAAACTTGTAATTCCTCTGGGCGAATGGATTCTTGAAACGGCAATATCTACTCTCAAAGAATGGATTGAAAAATACGATTTCGACGGAATTATGAGCGTGAATGTAAGTCCAGTTCAGCTTAAAAAACCTTCTTTTATCTTTGATTTGAAAGATCTTATAAAAAAACACTCTATTTCCACCCATAATCTGGAAATTGAAATAACGGAAGGCGTTTTCATCGACAACAAGAATGAAGTCATCGGCCTTTTGAATCAAATCCGCGACATGGGAATCGGGCTTTCCCTGGACGATTTTGGCACCGGCTACTCCAGCCTCAGCTATTTGCAGCTTTTGCCAATCACAACGCTCAAAATCGACAAATCTTTCATCGCAAATATCACGGACAAGAGTGGCGTTGAAGCCAACATTACTGACTCAATCATCTCCATGGTCACGAAAATGGGTCTGGACACAATCGCAGAGGGCGTGGAGAAAAACGAGCAGCTGGATATACTGAAAAAAATTAACTGTAAGAACATTCAGGGGTTTTTAAAAGGAAAACCAATGCCAAAAGAACGCTGCGAGCAGATTCTTGGCGGAGATTACGAGCTGGCAGATCACTTATAAGGCAGGAGCCGGAAATTCTAGCTCCAAGGAGGCGAATTTATGAAAAGAAATTTAAAGGCAAGATCAGGCACAGGTTTGCGAAAAAGGCTTTCTTTTATTTTTCTGTCATCACTTTTTGTCTGGGGAGCCTGGAGTCAAAATTCCGGCGAAAAAATCCTTCGCTTCAAATACAAGGCCGGAGACAATTACCGGGTGCTGTCAACGGTAAACGAAGTCATCAAGGTTAACGGCCGGCTTGATCACACGGCAGAAATAGTCAACAGGGTTTCTGCCAGAATCACCGATATCGATAAGGACAAGCGGGGACTAAATGAAGCCACTTTTATGACCACTGAAAATTCATCTTCAGCAACATCGACAGGAACTCTTACCTATGGCGAGGAATATGAAAGCAAATATTGGCGTGACGAGCTTGGAACATACGAAATCGGTCAGCAATACTTTATGCCGGTTGTACGCAATGTTCCTTCCCTGCCAGAAAAAGCTGTAAAGCCCGGCGACACCTGGACTGCTGACGGCCACGAAGCCCATGACTTACGGCGAACTTTTGCAAATGACCAGCCTTTTATCGTTCCGTTTACAGCCAGCTACAAGTATCTCCGGGATGAAGAAGGTCTTTCTTCTGACTCAAAGCACGAAAAAAAGACCTTCCAGGTGCTTGAAGTTAAGTATAATCTTTCATTTGAAAGCCCGATTCCAGAAAATCTTTACCTCATCACAGATGACTTTCCTGTTACCACCATGGGATTTTCAAATCAGACGATTTGGTGGGACAATGAAAAGGGACAGATTGACCACTACACTGAAGATTTCCGTATAGTCATGGAGACCTATCTTGGCAATCAGTATGATTTTCGTGGAAAGGCTCATGCAGAGGTCACGGACTTTGAGCGTACCGCCACAGACGAAAAAGTGGCCGAAGTGCTGGAAAAAGTCAAGAATATGGACTTGCAGGATGTAAGCGTTACAAAGAGCGACAAGGGGCTTACGATTTCAGTGGAAAACATTCAGTTCAAGCCGAATTCAGCTGAGCTCATGGAGAGCGAAAAACGAAAAATCGACAAAATTGCAAAAATCATCGAGAACTATCCTAACGACCTGCTGATTTCAGGACATACAGCCCTTTCTGGAACTGCCGAGAGTTGCCAGACTTTGAGCGAAGAAAGAGCAGATTCTGTCGCAAAATACATGATTAAAATCGGTCTCCGGGACAAGTACCATGTATTCACGCAGGGATTTGGCGCAAGGATTCCGCTCGCTTCAAATGCAACGCCAGAAGGCATGGCAAGGAACCGGCGAGTGGAAATTACTATTCTGGATAAGTAAAAAAAACGGCTTTCCGTCGGGAACGCGTCATCAAACATCGCAGTGAGCAGAGCTCAGGCGAGTTTGACGCACAATAGTGCTAAGCGCAACCCCGACTCCAGCCGTTTTTTTGCTTTTCCTGACAGTGTTTTCACTCACCTCATGAGCATATTTTTTCTTTTTTTTTGTCAGAACCCCGATTCCGACCGTTTTTTTTGGCTTTTCCTGACAGCATTTCCACTCACCTCATGAGCATTTTTTTTCATTTTTTTCTCAACTTGTTGCCGAAAATCGAAATTCTTTTGCTATATATATGCAGGAGAATTTTATGGCCGAAAGTGAGAAAATTTCCTTTGATGGAATTGGCGTGGCGGAAGGAAGCAAGGACGAGATTTTTGGTGTGGACGAAGCCGTGCGGGCGGCTCGCCAAGGCTTTCATGTGCCTTTTTTGTTTCCTTGGCAGAGAATCGTAATCGCCAATATTCTTGACGGAGAAGCCGCCCTAAACGAAGACGAGGCTTTTTCTTCACACACAGACGATGACGACTATTACCGGGGACGGCAGATTGTGCTTTTGCCCACTGGAGCCGGGAAATCCATGTGCTTTTTGGTGCCTGCCCTGATTTTAAAGGGTGCGACACTAGTAATTTACCCCCTTCTTGCCCTTATGAGTGACCAGAAGCGACGCATGGAGCAGGCAGGCATCCGCTGCCTTGTCTTTCGAGGCGGACAAAGCAAGGAAGAGCGTGAAGAAAATTTCGCCGCACTCCAAGACGAAGAAAACCCCGCCCGAGTGATTATCGCTAACCCGGAAGTTTTGAGCAATGAAAACCTTCTGGAGCGACTGGCCAAGGTAAAAATTTCCCACATCGCCATTGACGAAGCCCACTGTGTTTCAGAATGGGGAGACAGTTTCCGCCCTTCCTATCTGGAACTTGGTCGAATTATAAAAAGCCTTGGTGTAAAATTGATTACGGCCTTTACCGCCACCGCCAGCAAGAGCGTGCTTGACAGAATCTCGGAAATTCTTTTTGAAGGAAATTACCATCTTGTCCGTGGAGCCAGCGACCGTTCAAACATCCACTATGAAGTCCGCTATGCCTACGCAAAGAAAAAAGCTGCACTTGAAGCCGCTCTTAGCATGAAAAAGCCCTTAATTATCTTTTGCGGAAGTCGCCGCCGGACAGAGGAAATGGCTCATTTGTGTGCGGCCTATTTCGGTGCCGAAAAAACTCGTTTTTATCACGCAGGCCTTACACGGGAAGAAAAAAATGCCGTGGAAGAGTGGTTTTTCAATTCAACAGATGGAATTCTGGCGGCCACCTGTGCCTACGGAATGGGGGTCGATAAGTCCGACATAGCCAGTGTCGTGCATTTGGACGCCCCTGAGCACCTGGAAAATTTCGTTCAAGAGGCCGGGAGAGCGGGAAGAAACGGGGCAAATGTCAATTCACTTTTAATTTGGAACCACGCAGATTATATTCGCTGGAGGCAGGCAAAAGAAGGAAGCAGGGAACGCGCTCTGGGTGACTTTGCCATGAGCAAAACTTGCAGACGACAGAATATTCTGGATTATCTGGACGGAGAAGAAGCCGTATGCTCAGGCTGCGACATCTGTGACGCAAAGGCAAAAGGAAGTTCGATTTCTTATAAGGCTTGGGATGCCGAAATGGCCTTCAATTTCATAAAGAAAAATCGTCGCCTTTACACAAGACAGGAAGCCACGCACGAGCTGACTCGTCTTTTCAACAAGCAAAAACTCCCTGTTTTCGGAATAAATGTCTGGGAAGCAAAAGACACCGCAGAAATTTTTGCCCAATTGTTTTCAGAGCGAAAAATACGGGTGTGCGGCACATTCTGGAAGGACAGGCTGGACATCACAAAGACTAAAGTCGGTAAAAACCTGCTCTATTTTATTCCCCGCCGCCAGCGCCATCATCTCCACCGCCTTCGTCAGCATTTTCAGCAGGTGCGGGAGCTGGGGCAGCGATTGTTTTCTTAGCTTTTGGTGTTTTAGGCTTTTTTCGGTAGCGGACAACATAGGCACACAAGTCCATGAACAAAAATACAATTATGGCCGTAATTATCACCCGCTTGTCAGAGAGAACAATCTTAATCACCGGAAGAAAGTCATGTGTATTCATCATATAGAAGATTATCGGCAGAAAAAACGGAAAGATGAAAGTGGAAAGATGAAAACAGAAAATGGAAAGTAAAAATTTGGGCGCAGTCAACTTACTACCACCCTTCCAGCCTTCGCTAACGCTCATTGCTCCACTGCGTTCCGCAACTTCGGGCTTCCACGGTGGGCGCAGCATTATTTTACGACAATTGAGAATTTCTCGCCTTTATGTTACATTTTTTTTCATGGTAGGAATCGTTGATTACAACGCTGGCAATATCAAAAGCGTTGAGCGGGCCCTGGGCTTTTTGAAGGCTGAGTATGTCCTTTCAAAAAATCCGGCCGATTTAGAAAAGTGTGACCGCCTGATTTTTCCGGGCGTTGGCGAGGCAAAATATGCCATGGAGCAGCTGAAGCTCACTGGCTTCGACTCGTTTTTGAAGGACTGGGCTCAGGCAGAAAAACCTCTGCTTGGTGTCTGTCTCGGCTCTCAGATTATTTTCGAGCATTCAGAAGAAGGCGATGTCGATTGTCTGGGGCTTTTAAAAGGCACAATCCGCCATTTTGAAAGCGTTTGGAAAGACTCCGGGATTTCGCCAGAACTCAAAGTTCCCCACATGGGCTGGAACAACCTAGAATACGCAAACGGCTCTAGTCCGCTTTTTGATGGCCTTGACTCAAAATCAGATTTCTACTTCGTGCATTCATACTTGATTCAGCCAGACGACCAGTCAATCGTAAAAGCCTGGGCCGATTACGGCTGTAAAGTTCCGGCCTGTGTAAGTCAGGGCAGTATTACAGCCTTCCAGTTCCACCCGGAAAAGAGCGGCCGGGCTGGACTAAAAATCTTGGAAAACTATATAAAATAAATTTCTCACAGAGAACACAGAGGATTTAAGCAGAAGGTTATCCCATCCTAAAAAACACTCTCTGTGAACTCCTAAGCTCTGTGAGGAATTTAAAGTGAGAATCCTATGTTAAAGAAGAGAATCATCGTTTGTCTGGATGTAAAGGATGGACGAACTACAAAAGGCGTTAAGTTTCAGAATAACATCGACATCGGAGACCCGGTGGAGATGGCAAAAAAATATTACCAGCAGGGCGTTGATGAGCTTGTTTTCTATGACATCATGGCCAGTGCCAGGGGACGAGGGCCAATCCTTGACCTGATTTCCCGGGTCGCAGAGCAGGTTTTCATTCCTTTCTGTGTTGGCGGCGGAATCGGCTCAATCGAAGACATCCGCTCAACGATTCTGGCCGGTGCCGAAAAAATCAGCCTCAACTCACAGGCGGTCAAAAATCCTGACCTTATCAGAGAAGGCGCCAGGGTTTTCGGAAATCAGTGCATAGTCCTTGGAATGGACGCCGCAAAAGATGCCCAAATGCCTTCAGGCTATCGGGTTTACATTAACGGCGGCCGGGTCAAAACAGATTTGGATGCCCTTGAATGGGCAAAAAAAGCCGTCTCTCTTGGAGCCGGCGAAATAGTGCTCAACTCAATCGATGCAGACGGAGTGCGTCAGGGTTACGAGCTTAATGTCACCAGCATGATAGCCGAAAATGTCAGCGTTCCAGTCATCGCATCCGGTGGCGGCGGAAAACCAGAACACCTTGCAGATGTCCTCACAAAAGGAAAAGCCGATGCGGCCCTTATCGCCAGCATGGTTCACTCAATGGGCTACACCGTAGACGGAATCAAAAAGGATTTGGCAGGCATGGGAGTTCCCGTAAGGCTGTAGGGTATGGAGCAGTGGCGAAGCCAGCGACCGCAACGAAGTGAGGACGCCGAGGGTTACCGAGCTGCGTAACACCCGGCCAGTCTGTTCCTGAGCGGAGTCGAAGGGCAGACTGGCAGCCCCCCTATTCTTTTTTCAAGAATTTTGGAAGAATTTTCGTCGTAAAGAAAACAAAAATCACAGCTCCGAGAAATGCTCCGGTCGTGTCGGCAAGCCAGTCAAGGGCAGAGGACTCGCGCCCGGGCGTAAAACTCTGGTGAATTTCGTCCGTAATCGCCCACAGCCCGATAATCAGAGTCGGTAGCCAGGTCTTTTTGTAAGACTTGATGCCGCAGGCAAAGGAAACCCAAAAAGAGAATCCCGAAAAACAAAAGAAATGCACGACTTTATCCGCATTCCAGAAACCTGGCATGTGCTCAAGATGTTCCTGGGAAGAAAGGTAAAAATTACAAGCCGCCACAAAAATCGCAGGCAGCCACTTCAATATTTTTTTTAACATAAAATTTCCAATTTTTTTATTATAGTAAAATACCGCTAAATTGTCAGAGTCCGCATACACAGACATAGTAAAGCCAGCTGTTTTCATGTAACTTATTCTACATTTTTCAAATAAACCGCAACGGAAAAGTACAAAGAGCAAAATTTTCAAATTCACTATGAAATTTAATCCTTGGTTTAAATTTCCTATTAAAAAA
>DGTW01000048.1:31999-49409 GCA_002393835.1 Treponema sp. UBA4326 | reverse complement strand
AGCCACCAATGGGTGAAGGCGGATTCGGCGGCGGAATGCAGCCACCTTCTGACATGGGCGGAAATCCCCCGGACATGAAAGCTTCGGGCCGTAGTGACATGAAAAGACCAAAACCTGTAACTTTCGACGACCTTAAAAAGCTCAAGGGCAAAAAAGTAGAAATCCAGGGCGTCATGGAAAAAGATGGCAGCTTTATGGTCTTTACAATCAGCGAAAAAAAATGATATAATTAATGCACTGTGACGGACAATTTTCAGCCCTCACAGTGTAATTTGCCGACTTAGTTCATCTGGTAGATGCGACCGTAGCAAGCGTGCGGTCGCTCACTCGTAACGGGCAGGTGATTGGAGAGCCTCCACTAAGTCGAAAATATTTTGCCGACTTAGCTTATCTGGTAGATACGACCGTAGCAGGTGCGTGCGGTCGTTCACTCGTAACGCACAGGTGGTTGAGAACTACCAAAAAGTCGGCAAAAAAAACAATTTGCCGACTTAGCTCATCCGGTAGAGCAGCGCCCTCGTAACGCGCAGGTGGTTGGTTCAAGTCCGACAGTCGGCTGTAGAATCCTCTGACAACTCAGAGGATTTTTTATGTGAAAAATAATGCTTTGGAAAGCAGGTTCGACACTCGGCTAGGGATTGTAGCCCCTGCGGAGCAGTACCGCGAAGCGGTATGGAGCGTAAGCGTAAGGGCGAAAAGCCCGACCCGCTGAAAGCGGGGAGCCGCCAAATTTCCTTTTTCATACGCCCACTATCCAGATTGGTAAAAATTCATTTTTCTTTTATAATAAATCCTGATGCAAAATCAAACTTCCCTTCAAAAAATGCTGACTCAACCTGTCGGCTCACTCATAATCAAAAACGCAATTCCAACCGTTATCACCATGATGATTACGGCGATTTACAACACCGCCGACACTTTTTTTGTGTCAAAGCTCGGAACTTCTGCCAGCGGGGCGGTGGGAGTCACTTTTACCCTCATGTTTTTGATGCAGGCACTTGCCTTCACTATCGGCATGGGAAGCGGCTCAATCACAAGCCGGGCACTGGGGGCCGAAGACTTCCAGAAGGCAAACACAACCTGCACCACAGCAATCGTCACCGCATTCGGTGTGGGCATTCTATTTACGATTTTCGGCAACATTTTCCGGGAAAGCCTTGTGCGGCACCTTGGCTCAACTCCCACGATTCTTCCTTATGCCATCGATTACGCCCGCTACATTCTCTTTGGAGCGCCATTCATCATCACTTCATTTGCCATGAACAATCTTCTCCGCTTTCAGGGGCGGGCATCTGTCGCCATGATAGGAATGATTTCCGGCGGAATCCTCAACATGATTCTTGACCCTCTTTTTATTTTCGTCTTCAAACTGGGAATTTCCGGGGCAGCGATTGCCACTTTAATCAGCCAGATTGTCAGCTTTTCAATCCTTCTTTCGATGTTTATCCGAAAAAAGTCCCTGGCCGAGCTTTCCCCCAGGCACATTTCCCGCTCAGGCCGGACTTACTATGAAATCATCACAACAGGGCTTCCCTCATTTTTCCGACAGGGCATGGGAGCACTTTCCGGCATCTTTATGAACAGGCAGGCCGCTTTTTATGGAGCAATTACCCTTTCCATTGCGGCCACTTCAGCTCTGGCGGCCGATGCGAGCGTTGCAGGAATGGCAATCTGTAACCGGGTGGACAAACTGCTGCTTGCCATTGCAATCGGCCTGGGGCAGGGCTTTCAGCCTGTGTGCGGAATCAACTACGGCGCAAAAAATTTTGACAGGGTGCGCGCTTCATATTCATTTCTGGTAAAAGTCAGTGCCAGCGTGATGACCATTTCAGCAATTCTTGTGTTTGTTTTCGCTCCCCAAATTGTCCGCTTCTTCCGTGATGATGATGCCGTCGTCGCCGTGGGTGCCCTGGCCCTGCGTGCCCAGTCTCTGGTTCTTCCCTTCCATTCCCTTATTTTTGGAACGAACATGCTTTTGCAGGTGGCCGGCGAGAAAAAAAGTGCGTCTTTCCTTTCTTCAATGAGGCAGGGACTTTTCTTCATTCCCTGTATTTTTTTGCTTCCCCATGCAGTCAAGCTTTTCGGAGCAGAGCCGATTCTTGGCGTTCAGCTGACCCAGGCTCTCTGTGACGCACTGGCAGCTATTTGTGCAGTGCCATTTTCTGTCAGATTCTTCAGGAAGATGAAAACTGAAAACTGAAAGTTGAAAGTTGGGCGCCACCTGCTGCCCTTCGACTCCGCTCAGGGAAGCAGGTCGGCTGTTCCGCAGTTCCCTAACGGTCAGCCGCTTCCCTCGCTCACTTTCGTTCGCTCTAGTCCAGTGGCCCGCTTTGCGGCTGCTCCATAGCCTGGCGCATTTTCAATTCACTTAAACTGTGTTAAAATCATTTCATGCAGAATTCTTTTGAGTCAGTAAAATGTGATGTTTTGAGCCACAAATATGAGCAGGCTGTCACCCGTGAAATCCCCATTTACTCCCGGGGAAACGGAATCCGCTCAGATTTCGAGCGTGATTACACCCGCCTTCTTCACTGTCAGGCCTACAGCCGCCTCAAACATAAGACTCAGGTTTTTTTTGCTCCACACAACGACCATGTCTGCACCCGGATGGAGCATGTCCTTCATGTGGCTTCGGTGGCTTCCACAATCGCAAAATATCTTGGACTCAATCAGGATTTGACTCAGGCAATCGCAATCGGCCACGACATAGGCCACGCTCCTTTCGGCCACTCTGGCGAGGACATCTTAAACGAGCTTCTTGGCAAAAAAGAAGGCGCGAATGCTCCCAAAAAATTCTGGCATGAGCGCAATTCACTTTTTTTTGCGGATTTTATCGAAACCCTTGACGACCCCAACGGAATCAAGCGGCCGCTCAACCTCACTTATGCCGTGCGTGACGGTCTTATCTGCCATTGCGGTGAAATTGACCAGCAGGGAGTAAAGCCGCGGGGCGAGGCAATCAATCTTTACGACATCAAGCGGCCGGGCCTTGTTCAGCCCTTTACCTGGGAAGGCTGCGTCGTAAAAATCAGCGATAAGATTGCTTTTTTGGGCCGGGACATTCAGGATGCGCGCGCCTATCACCTTCTTGACATGGGAAGCTACCGCCAGCTTCGGGAAATCGTCACCGAAACCCTGGGCATGACAAAATCCGGCAAGACTCTCTCTCACCGGAGCGGCAGGGCTGTGAATCCCAGCGTCCTCATCAACGACATGATTGTCGATTTGTGCGAGAATTCTAATCCCAGTGAAGGCCTTTTCTTTTCTGAAAGTTACTTTCACTTCATCACGGAGCTTAAAAAATTCAGCTATGCCAACATTTACAATCACTGGCGGCTGGTTGAATTCCAGAAGTATGCCCGGAATGTCCTTGAGACGATTTTCAACACCCTCATGCGAGCCCAGATTTTCGTTCAGAAGGGCACTGTGGAGTTGCATTTAAGCAATTATCCCCGTCTTGGCGAGGAATTTTCAAAATGGCTCCTTCACTACACCAACTATGCCGAGCGCACAAATCAGAAAAAACCGGTGAATTACGAGACTTCCGCCGTTTTTGACATTTTTGACAACGAAAGCTACAAAAAGTGCGTTATTGAATTCATCTCAGGATTTACGGACATGTTCGCCATTGAGTGCTTCACTGAAGTGATTAGCTTTTAAACCGGGAACTCCGAATCAGCAGAACTTTAGGCGGACGATTTTTGAGACGATGTTCAGGCCTTCCCTTTTATCGCTGCCTGTCGCGCTGATTGAAACAGAATGTCTTCCCCTCTCATTTGAGACAAACAGAATTACATGATTTTTTTCCGCCCGATTAAAATTCCGAGTCTCTGTAAACCCGATTCAATCTGCGGCGTAATCCTTTTGTAGTCTGTGAAAATCCGTTTGAGTTCATCCCTAAAATCTTTTTGTAACATAATTTTCTCCTCTTGTATAATTAGTGCGATTTCTTAAGAAAAATTGACATTTTACCGCAAGGAATTTGATAAATTCTCTCCAATTTTGCGGCTTGTCATTTTCCTTTATGATTAGGATTCAGTTGCTTGCCGCGGTTGCCTTGGTTCTGGTCGTACTGGCGGTTCGTGCCGGCTGTTCCCTTGTTGGCGTTCTGCATGTTGGCCGCGTTGTTCGCGGGTGTGATTGGTTTGGTGTTGTTTGGCATCTTGTGCCCTCCTTGAAAAATTGTGATTTGCGATTTGTTGAAATCTGATAAAAAATATGCTTCTTTGTTAAAATTTCATATCTGATTTTTCTGACATTTTTTCGCTGAATAAAAAATTTGCAGAATAAGAGCGAGTTTGTTATGATTCTCTTCGAGAATCATTTTTGGAGTATCAGATGAGCGAAAAATTGAATGATGAGTTAAAGATTTATGAAAATCCGACTTTGCCAGAAGTTGCAGATTTTGCATTTCATTTGCTTGGAAGCTGGTGGGAAGACAAGGGTTTTGAAACAAAAACAAGGAATGATTATACAAAGGCTGAGCCAAAAAATGAATTTGGAAAATATAATGTTTACGATGGCAAGTCTGAAATCAGCAAAGGTCTTTACAAATTCATGGACAAAGTTTTCGGTGATTACAACTCTTATTCAGAAGAGTCTATCGCTATGCTGAAGTTTCCGTTTGCCTTGCAGCAGAAGATTTCCAATTCTCTTATGGACAATGTTTTTTGCCACCCAAAAAAAGAGGATATTCAAGTTTTAGTAAATTTTTACATTGCAAGGCATTTTGCAAATATGGAAAGTGATACAAAGCTAGATGAAGCCGAAAAGATTCTGAAGGAAATCATATCAGAGTCTTATACGAAAATTCTTTCTGCGCGAATGAACAAGTTCGATAGTGTTGCAATAACTGAAAAATCAAAGTGGTCGAAAATAGAGGAACTTTTAAAGAATATTTGGACTTCTCAGGAATCTGAGTCAAAAAAGAAGGAAACTTCCATAAAAATTGTGCGCCATTATATTTTTCTTGGCACAAAAAATGCCTTGCAGAATGTTTTTGGACTTTCAGAAAACGAAACGGAAAAGCTTTTCAAGGATACTGCAGAAAACATTAGGATTCTTTGTTACAATTTTGTATTGGAAACAAAAAATAAAGCTCTAGAAACGGATATTCCAAGCGGCGTCATGCTGAGCAATCCTGAAATACTTTTCCGTTGCATGCTTCTAAAATCCCGCAAATTCGGCTGGCAGTACAAACTTGCTTATGGAGATAAAGAATTCTTAAGATACATGGCTGGTGATAAAACTGCCATTTCCGAAGATGATATAAACTTTCTTAAAGCGAACCGTGATATTCAGGATAAAACAGAGAGAAGGGTAAAACTTATAAATGATTCTCAGTTTTACTTTGTAAACTCGTATATCCGCCTCTCAAAATCAAAGACGAAAGGATTTTTGCAAGCGTTTGATTCATTGGGAGACGATGTAGTCGCAATGTTCTTTAAAAACTGGTGGAAGGCACGAAGTATAATTTTTTCCCTTGCATTTGATGACAGCCAAGAGGATAAAAAGAAGATTAAAGATGCAGTTGAGCTGTTCCGCGACACATTCAACCAATACAAATACTTTGCAGGACCAAATCTCCGTGAATTTCTGTCTGACGCTATTGCAGCCGATGTTTATTTCAACAAGAAGCCTGTCAAAGATATTATAGAGAATACGCAAGACGATACGGACGAAGCTTCTATCTTAAAAACTGGAAAAACATATTGGGAATTCGGATATGCTGTCGGAATTTTTGACGAAGACTCAAAAAAAACATATTTGATAGCGTACTACGCTGAAAAGAATTTTTGGAATAACTTCCCTGCAATGAAATTTACCTATCAAGAAAAGGCTCTTAATCGCTACGAAGAAGAAGTTTTCGAACAAGAACTTGTGCTTTCAAAACTTGTTGCAGAATTTAATGATGAAAAGAAAAACGACAGTCTGCTTTCAAAGGAAAACAATCGTACTCGCCAAAAACTTGGGCGGAGAATGTACTCGAATCTTTCTATCGCAATCATGAAAGCGGAATCTGTTGACGATTTTACCCGAATAGATAACTTTATCCGGCTGTCAGATGAAAAATATATATTCGCAAATGATGAGAATGGAGCAACGCCGCTTATCCGCGCACTCAATGAATACAAAAATTGCGTTTACGGTTTCAGTGCGGAATACAGACAAAAGCGAGATGAAATTTTGTCAAAATTTTTGGAATCTCAAAACTGTCATCGGAAAATCGCAGAAAAATGCCCGAATGCAGGCTTTTACTCCGAAGAAGCGTCTACTGCATCTGGCGAGTTTTTTGAAGAGACGAGAACATCGTTTATTGAACATTACTACCAGCTAAAACATTCAGAAAATGATTTTGATGCCGAATATACAGTTTTGCAAAATCGCGCATCCTTGCTGAAAAAACATGTCATTGTTCCGCTCATCAAAAAAGCTAATAAACATATTATGGATGAAGCGATAAAACTTGAGGTACGCCAATGCGTGAGTGCGTTGCAGCTTGCGATTGATTGCTACGACTCGGAATTGGTGCGTATGATTGTTGAGCATTTGCCTTCTGAAAAAAGCAATCTCGCGAACTTGTACATAAGTGAAGAATTTGTCACTCCATTACAATATGCCATTCGTAAATACGATTATTTCATGCAGATGGCAGAGTGTATTGGTCATAAAAAAACTGTAGAACCTCTTGAACGAAGGGAAATTCCGAACCGAAAAAATGTAAACTATGGTGTTTTGCCCGATGACAAGGAATTCAACAATGAATCAGATTATAAAAAACTCATATCATCGCTTACGGATTTGGAAGTGGGCTGTGGCGTAATGCCAATTAAAAGAGAAGGGAATATTCTTTACAAGCAGCAGAAAGAATTGTTTGAAATCATCAAATACCTTGCGTCTAAGACAAAGCCGATTTCTGTTGATACGATGTACTATCTTGCTGACCAAGTAGACCAAAACAATCCAATCGATAAAAGTAGCTTTGATGATGTTATCGATATTGCGAGACTCCTTCTTGATACAGACAAGGTTGAAGTTGAATCTGTCAATACGGAATGGAGCAGAATGTTTTTTAATCAACCAAATCTTACCTTGCTTGCCCGCTGTATTGAAAACTATAACTGGTCGATGCTGAAACTTATTCTTTCTCACCCAAACAGTTTAAAGAGAATCAAGCCAACTATAAATCGTATTGTTTCAGCTCCAGGAACAGATTCAAAAGGAAATCCAACAATTGTAACATCAACAGATTTGGACTTTTTCTTTGCAAAAATGTGTAAAAAATTGCCTCCAAAAGTTGAGGAACAGCAGGCAAACGAGAAAAACAAAATCTACAGCAATTGGTGGAATTCAACTTGCCACGACATAATGCTTTTGTTCTGGAAAGCGGGTGCACGATTTGACATAAAAGAAAATCAAGGAAAGACCACATTCGACTATATAGAAAAGTGGCGTAAGAATGGCTATATCGCAGATTCCTCTATTCCAAAAGAAATCTTCAAATAGCCCAAAGAACACAAAAAAGCAAACGGGCACAAGAACAAGTGTGCCCGCCGCCCCAAAAGAGCGAACCCTGAAAATTTTGTTGGTTAGAACGGATTTACAATCTTCACGCCTTCAACAACTTGTCCGGCATTCAAATCTTCAGAATATACAATTTTGCAACTTTCTGCCTTTGCGGCTGCGATAATCAGGGAATCATAAATAGTGAATTGCGACTCGGAACTTATTTTCATCGCTACTTGAATATCTAGCGTCGAAACCTGATGAATAACCAGATTCATTAGGCTCATGATGATTTTCTGAGCATCTTCTTTTGAATATTTCAGTTTCTTTGTCACTACATTAAAGAGTTCTTGTAAAACTTGCGTGGAAATCATACAGTTATTTTCAATCACAAGTTGTGAAAAAAGCTCTTTTGCCTTAGCCTTTTTCGCAATGTCACGAGAGTCAAAAATATAGGCGAGAATATTCGTATCAAGAAAAACTTTAGTATCTGTATAATTCATCCCGTGACCATTTTCCTTCCGATTTGTGAATATCCGGTTCTTTATCCGCTATGGCAAAAATATTTTCTAAAAAATCAGGCCTGACTTTCTCTTCTGTTTTATGCTCATGTCTTTTCAATTTTTCAAGCAGAATCGAAATCACGGCGAGAGTATCATCGTAAGAGAGAAATTGTGCTTGCTGTGTAAAATTTGCAATCATCGCATCTGACATAGTTCTACCTCAAAACACATTATACAATGCTTTTTTATATTCTGCCACATAAACACAAAAAAAGCCCGCCCCAAAAGGAGCGAGCCTTGAATATCTAGCTGATTATAAAACTCCTCACAGAGGGACAGGGACCACAGAGAGCTTTCAGAATTACGAAAGTCTTTCCCTTTCATTATTCTCTCTGTGTACTCCAAAGCTCTGTGAGGAATTTACTAATAATCCATTCGTCGCAAGCTGACGCTTGCTAACGAGAATTGCCGCAACTTATCGTTGCATCAATTCTCGCCTTGCTTACTAATAATCCATTCCCATTCCAGGCTGTGCTGCCGGTGTTGGTGCCGGTGGTTCCGGGATGTCTGTGATAGCACATTCTGTCGTGAGGAGCATTCCAGCAACGCTTGCGGCATTCTGCAATGCGCTTCGTGTTACCTTAGCCGGGTCGATGATTCCGTCGTCCATCATGTCAACCCACTTTCCTGTGCGGGCATTGTAGCCTGTGCCTTTCTTCTCGTTCTTTGCTTTCTCTGCAACAACTGCACCGTCAACACCTGCGTTCTCGGCAATCTGGCGGATTGGCTCTTCAAGAGCACGGCGGACGATTCTAAAGCCGACCTTTTCTTCTTCAGTCAAATCTTTTGCGGCGTCGTCTGTGAGAGCTTTAGCTGCCTCAATCAAAGCGATTCCACCACCGCATACGATACCTTCTTCGAGGGCAGCGCGGGTTGCGGCAAGAGTATCCTCAACGCGGAACTTCTTCTCTTTCATCTCAGTCTCTGTGATAGCACCGATGTTGATTACTGCTACACCGCCAGAGAGTTTAGCCAGGCGCTCCTTGAGCTTCTCTTTGTCGTACTCAGAAGTTGATTTCTCAACCTGAGCCTTGATTTCTGCAACGCGGGCAACGATTGCGTCTTTTGCACCTGCTCCGTCAACCAGAGTTGTGTTGTCTTTGTCAATCTTGACGCTCTTAACTTGACCAAGCTGATTGAGCTCAGTTGTCTCAAGTTTAAGGCCCAATTCCTCAGAAATTACAGTTCCGCCAGTCAAAATAGCGATATCCTGGAGCATTTCCTTTCGGCGGTCACCAAATCCCGGAGCCTTAACAGCAACGCACTTGAGTGTTCCACGGATTGAGTTGAGAACGAGAGTTGCCAGAGCCTCGCCGTCCATATCCTCGCAGATGATTACCAGAGGTTTTCCTGTCTGGGCGACCTTTTCAAGCAATGGAAGGAGGTCTTTCATTGTAGAGATTTTTTTATCGTGAATCAAAACGTAAGCATCGTTGTAGTTTACTTCCATGCGTTCACGGTCTGTTACGAAGTAAGATGAGATATATCCGCGGTCGAACTGCATACCTTCAACAGTCTTTACGGTTGTATCCATGTTCTTAGACTCTTCAACAGTGATTACGCCGTCTTTGCCAACCTTTTCGATAGCGTCAGCAAGGATTTTACCGATTTCAGGGTCGTTGTTTGCAGAAATTGTAGCGACATGAGTGATGTCCTCGCTGCCTTTGACTGCACGGCTGTTCTTTTTGATTGCCTCAACTGCAACCGCTGTTGCCTTGTCGATACCCCGCTTGATTTCAATTGGAGTCATTCCGGCAGAAACGCTCTTGAGCCCCTCGCGGACGATTGCGTAAGCCAAAACTGTAGCTGTTGTTGTTCCGTCACCTGCGACATCGTTTGTCTTTGAAGCAACTTCACGAACAAGCTGTGCGCCCATGTTCTCATAAGGATCTTTGAGCTCAACTTCCTTTGCGACAGAAACACCGTCTTTTGTGATTGTCGGTGCGCCGAATTTTTTGTCCAGCATAACCAGTCGGCCACAAGGTCCGAGAGTTACTTTTACAGCGCGGGCAATCTGCTCAACGCCAGAAAGCATCTTTTTTCGAGCTTCTTCATTGAAAATCAACTGTTTAGCCATTTTTGTTTTATCTCCTTATCAGCTTGGACTTCTTTAAAATCCGAGCCGTCATTTAATTTCTTATGCAATAAAAATAATAAAAAAAAGGAGAATCGACAACATTTTTTTCAAAAAAAATCCCGACAGGAGGGCGGGCAAAAGCAAAGAGAGAATTTGCCTGCAAATTCTCGTGCGAATCCAAAAATCCACGGAAGGATTTTTGGTTCGGAGGCTCCGGCTAAAGCCGTCGGGCTATCCGCAGTTCCGTGCTAACCGCACTCCATTCCTTCGCTACGCTTCGGAACAGCCCTCACGGGCTGCTGCTACTATCCCTAGCCCATTAGTAAGCGATATAAAGCTCCCTGTTTTTGAACTTCTTGTTAGGTGTTATTACATCTTCATCAGAGCTGAATAATTTACATTATGCTCTCTTGCATATGTGAGAAAATCCTTTTCCTCTTTTGTTACTCGAATCTGAAATTTCAATGGAGAGCCAAATTTCTGTTTTCTTCCAGCATTTTCCCTTGCACCACCATGGCCGAATTTCTTTTCATAAGAGGCAAGACCTGATTTTTTCATGTACTCTTTTTCAGAGATAATCTTTTCATCAGGAGAAACTTCTGATTCTAATTTCTTGAAAACATAACCTTCCGAATCTTTTATAAAAACATAATTCATATCAGACCTCCTTGCTGCTATATGCAACTTTTAATCGATACAGTCTATTTTAAACGTTTTTTCGCAAGTTTAATTTTGTTCTTTGGAGTTTTTTGTGTTTTTATTGATTGTTTATCCATTTTATTTCCTAATACAAAGCTCCCCGCTTGTTCATCCGCCTAACAAGCAATTATGCAACAGAAATTACATCTTTCGTATTATATTCATATCCATTTTCATACATGAAGTCTGGAGAGCAATCAATTTTCCCATCATCCCAAGTTACGATTCCGTATTCTAGTTTTGGATTTTCATAAACTTCTGGATTCTTTAGGATTTCAAACACTTCACCTTTCAAAATCGTGGTGTCGAACAATTTCACGGCACCATCTGAAAATTTTAACAAATAAACTCCGCCGTACAAATGCTTTACATCAAGAACAGTCAATAACTTTTCGGGATTATCTGAATACACAATACCATTTTCTTCGTGCATAGAGGTCTCCTATGAATCAATTTTATCAAAATGCTTATTCTGTACTGCAAGATTCCATGCAGCATAAGCTTTTTCTTCATTTTTCTTAAGCCATTCCTGTACAGCTTTCAATTGTTTTGCAGGAAGTTCACCAGCCAAAAGCGTACCGTCAATTGCAACCGATGCTCTGAATTCTCCATAGAAAACATGTACATGTGGCTTATTATGATGCTTTATATCATTGAACATCAAATAAATAACAATTCCGTCAAATCTTTTTAGTTCTGGCATTTGTTTATTCCCTAGAAGTGATTATAACATAAGTATACAGATTTGCATCAATAAAAATGAATCTCACACCTTTTCTTCAAAAAATACCTTCACAGCCTTAATCATGAAGCCGACATCTTTTGCCCCGGCGCTTTCATAGGGTGAGTGCATGGCCCACTGGGCAAGTCCTATATCCACGCAAGGAATGGAAACATGATTCTGGCTGATGTTTCCCAGCGTGCTTCCGCCTGGGATATTGGAGTTGTTCGTGAAAACCTGGCAGGGCACGGCCGC
Source organism: Treponema sp. UBA4326 (assembly GCA_002393835.1). Lineage (GTDB taxonomy): Bacteria > Spirochaetota > Spirochaetia > Treponematales > Treponemataceae > Treponema_D. The sequence continues at coordinate 37,588 of DGTW01000048.1, read as the reverse complement.
TTTTTTGCAAATCATTTTGAAGAAAGCTGCTGTTACTGCATCCGAAGTGCATTCTTGGCCGTTCAAGGCAAGATGTTCCGAAAGCCTTTCCAGTGTGTCCGAAAGAAATGCCGAATCCACTCCCTGACAGCTTCGGGCTCCTGTTATTGTTCTTTTTTTGAAAGGCGGGTGATATCTCCGTTTCCGTAGCAAATTCCGTCTCTTCCGCTTTCTTTGACCGCATAAACTGATTTGTCTGCGATTGAGAACAATGAGTCGTAATCAATTCCGTGAAGTGGGGTTGAGCTGATGCCAACACTGGCGCTTACTCTGATTGTCTCGCTGCCAGTTGAAATTGCCTCTGCTGCCTCGATGATTCTTTTTGCTTTTTGCAGTGCTATTTCTTTTCCGGGAAGATCATTGAGAAGCACGACGAATTCATCTCCTCCGAATCTTCCCACCAAGTCAGTGGGACGGAAAAGTTTTTTGAGGACTTCGCCGAAATCATGAAGGACGACATCACCTTTCTGATGGCCAAGACAGTCATTTACCTCCTTGAAGTGATCCAAATCGACGATTATAAGGGCGGAGAAAACTCCAGGCTGATTTTCGACCAGTGTTCTTCGGCATAGACGCTCAAAAGTAGCCTTGTTTAAAAGACCCGTCAGTTTGTCAATTTCTGCATCCTTTCGGTATGAATCCCTGGAAGAACGGATTTTGTTGATTGCCAGAGCCATTTGCCCCAGTTCGTCATCTCCCAGCTCAGAGAAAGAAACTGAATCTAAGCTTCCTGCGGCGGCACGGCTGGCAAGACTTGAAATCGTGCGGATTTTCCTTGTAGCTTTTTCTGCGATAAAGGCTGCCAGAAGGGCTACCACAAAAAGCATGATGCCGCCAATTCCAACTGCTTTTAAGGCGTCGGTGACAACTTTTTGCCAGATATAGCTGTAAGAGCGTTCTGTGATGACTACCCAGCCGGAAATTTTGTTTTTTGAATAACTTACCAGCATACGCTCTTTTTTAGAAGTTCCGGGATTAGAAACAACTACATCTATGCTGCCTGTTTTTCCAGCCAGACCTGCGGCAACAGCCGGATTTGCAATCATACTGACCAGCTGATTGCTTTCTGCCTGTGACTCAGAATGGGCGACGAGATTTCCAACGCCATCAGTAATCATAACCCTGGTAGTGGGAGATGAAAGCTCTTTTACATAATGCTGAAGGGCGGAAAGGTCATAGTCACGCTGAACCATACCAACGGCCATGTTGTTTTCGTCAAAAACCGGGACTTCAAGAACCGTAATGAGGCGGTTATTTGCAAGACTGATGAGAACATCTGAAATATATTCAGCCCCCTGCATTGCCTCGTGGAAATAGCGGCGGTGCTCAACATTGATGAGGGGGTAGGAATCGCTTCGGGCAAGCTGGTCGCCGTTTTTGTCAGTGATAATCATGTTGTCGCTGTCGTTGAGGACTTCGTTCGTGCGGATGAGGGTCTGCTCCATGAGAGGATCTCCTTTTCCGGCTTCGGCCTGGGCATAATGCAGGGTCATGGGGTTACGGGAAATCGTGCGGAGAACGGCCAGGTTTCGCTCAAAATGCTCGGTTATATGCTCGTTAATGATTGAATTGCGGAGAAGTCCGTCTGATTTTGCGTTATCGATGGAAGCTGAAATGTTGATTGCCAGATAAAAGCCAATGACAAGAAGCAAGGGAATAAGTGAGATGCAGAAGAGCAGCAGCGTCAGCTTGGTTCTTATGGATTTTAGTTTCATAAAAGAAATTATACCACAGGCCAGGCGATTTCGCTAGAAATTTATTCTTCCTTCGCCAACAAAGGCTAATAGAGATAATTGGACTGCCTTGCTTTTTCTATGCCCGCTTCTTCCCAGGCTTTCCCGCCCATTCGGTCAAATTCATCGAGCCATTGAGTCCAGCTTTCTTTTGTGAGTTTTTGCTTGCCCGTGATAAATTCCAAAAGTCCCTGCTCGTAGAAGAGTTTCAATTCTGTTGCAGGGAGCGGAAGTGTATCTGAGCCAATGGCTGACACCCAGGCTTTTTGCTGCATTTCCCTGAGGGTAACAAGGGCGCTCATTGTTTTGTGGCTGAATTCAGTGGTGTAGGTGGGGTAGCGGCTTGAAAGCTCAATGTCACTGTTCCAGAATACCATGCTGCGGAGCTGGGTGAGGGGCTGCTGGGCGGCCTTTGTGAATGCTTTTGCCGGCTCAGGAATGCCTTCTGCCACAGGAATATGGTTTTCGTTGAAGACAAAGTTTACGCCTTCCTGTCCCCAGCCGAAAAGATAATAGCCTTCGTCACTGACCATCCATTCAAGAAGGGCGGCAATTAGAGGTGCTTTTCCCTCTTTTTGAGCCTGCTTGGAGATGACAAGGGTGGTGTAGGGGACTGTGTAAACGCCAACCGCGCTCTTTCCTTGGGGACCGACTGGCGGGTCAATTACAATCCACTGACCTTCCGGGAATTTTCTGTCGAAGGGGGCATAATTTGATTCAGATGCGTAGGCTGAGTGCTGTTCACGCATGATTCCAAAACGTCCCTGCTTCCAGGCCGCACGGAAATCGTCTTTTTTGTAGCCCATCCAGTTTGGGTCGATGAGGCCTTCATTTTGCATGGTCATAACCGTGCTAAGGGCTTCGTAGTATGCGGGCTTTCGCACATTAAGGCCGGCTTCTTTTTCCGTCATGTTCCAGGTTCCGGCAACGCCAAAAGCTCCGAAAATCGGATCAAGGCGGCGGCCAAGACCTTCTTCGTAAGAATTGATTTCAATGAAGGCTCCGTAACCATAAGTGTCATTTTTGCCGTTTCCGTCCGGGTCATTTCTGGTAAAAGCACGCATGACATTGAGGTAATCCTCCATTGTTTTGGGAACTGCCAGCCCCAGCTTGTCCAGCCAGTCCTTGCGGATTAAGACGCCTTCATTTTTCTGGATTCTTCCGCCTGGAGTTGAAAAGCCATAGCACTTGCCTTTTACCGTGGCAAAACGGCGGGAATTTTCGTTGTACATTTTTTCGGTGCGACGGGGCATGAGCGGGTACAAGTCGTCAACCGGCATGATAAGGTCTTTTTCGATGAGATTTAAAAGCGGCTCTCTGTTGACTACCACCATGTCTGGGAGATAATTGCCTTCTGCGGCGGCGTTGACCATTACGTTTTTTTCGGGGGGATTTACGGGAAGCATGGTAAGCTCAAGGTTGATTCCGAATTTTTCGCGGATGATTTTATAAGCAATCCAGTCAGCCGGAGGCGCGCCTGCTTCGGTAACAGTTGCGTCATACCAGAGAGAAATTGTTACCGGTTTATCGGCTGTCGGATGCAATTCCGGTATTTTTTCGCGGCAGGCTGAGAAAACCAAAGACAAAGAGAGTGCGACAATAAAAAATCTATGCTTCATATTCTTCTATTATAAAGCATAAGTCCTATTTGTAAAGAATTAAGATGAAATTAAGCCATTTTTTAGGCCAGATTAATCGAGAAGGCTTCCTCGAAAAAGGCTTTGATTGCCCTTATCATGCTTTCAACATCGGCGGCACCGGCGCTCTCGTATGGCGAGTGCATTGCCCATTGAGCAAGTCCGATGTCAACGGATGCCACCGAAACATGATTCTGGCTGATGTTTCCAAGAGTGCTTCCTCCTGCCACATTTGAGTTGTTGGTGAAGACTTGATAAGGAACTCCTGCTTTTTTGCAAATCAGCTTGAAAAATCCTGATGAAAGGGCATCCGATGTGTATTTTTGAGCCGCATTGAATTTTATTACCACGCCTCCATTGATTTTCGGGCGGTTTACGGGGTCGGCACTTTCTGCATAATTTGGGTGCAAGGCATGGGCATTGTCTGCGCTTACCATGAAGCTTTTTGAAAGGGCGATTTTGTATTCTTCGCCGCTCCAAGCCAGCTTTTCTGCGATTCTTTCCAGAGTATCCGAAAGAAAAGTTGAGTCTGCTCCCTGTCGGCTGGAAGAACCAACTTCTTCGTTGTCGAAAAGACAGTAAACTTGAATTGCTTTTTGTTTTTCGGCCTGAATAAAGCCCTGTAGGCTTGTCCATGCACATTCCAAATCATCGAGGCGGGGGGCAGAAATGAATTCTTCTTCAGCTCCCCAAAGGCAAGGCTTACTTCTTGCATACAAGAATAAATCCTGACTTAAAATGTCTTCGGCCGAAAGACCTGCCTCCTTTGCCACAAGGGAGGAAAGGGAGGCCTTTTCTGAAAGTGAGAAAATCGGCTGCACTTCCTTTTGAATGTCGAATTTATGGCCATCGTTTGCTTCTCTGTTCATGTGGATGGCCAGGTTTGGAATTACGAGCAAATCCCGGTCAATAGAGACCAGCTTTTCCCTGATTTTTCCTCCGTCGTCGTAAACGATTCGGCCGGCTACGGAAAGAGGCCTGTCAAACCATGGGGCAATCAACATCCCGCCGTATTTTTCGACATTGAGCTTTACGCCGATGGAATCCTTTCGTTCCGGGTTTTCCTTGATTTTAAAGGAGGGAGAGTCACTGTGGCTTGAAACCATCATAAATGACTTTTCTGCTTCTTTTGACTCTGGCAGAGTGAATGCGATTAATGAAGAAGAGTTCCTTGTGACAAAGTATTTTTTGCCAGGCAAGAGTTCCCAAGGCTCTCCTTCAGAAAGCTTGAGAAAGCCTTTTTCGATTAAAGTTTCGCTTACTCTTGCAACCGCATGAAAACTCGTCGGGCTTTTTTTTATGAAGTCAAATAAGCCCTGAACGGAAGCACTGGAATTACTTTTTGTCATAATTTTGCCTTACAGCACGCCTGTCAATTTTGCAATGAGTGCCATACGGACGAACATGCCGTATTTGACCTGCTTAAAGTAGGCTGCTCTCGGGTCGTCATCTACTTCCGGGGCGATTTCGTTGACCCTTGGAAGCGGGTGGAGGACAATCATGTTCTTTCGGGCAAGGGCCATTTTTGCGTTGTCGAGGATATAGCTGTCCTTGAGGCGGATATAGTCCTGCTCGTTGAAGAAACGTTCTTTTTGAACACGGGTCATGTAGAGGATGTCCAGGTCGCCGATGACGGATTCAAGACGCTCGGCCGTGGTGTATTCGATTCCGGCTTCGTCCAGTTCCTGAGTGACATATTCTGGAACTTTAAGCTCATTTGGACTGATGAAGATGAATTTGTTGTTCTTGTAGCGGGCCATTGCCTCTGACAATGAGTGAACGGTGCGGCCGAATTTAAGGTCGCCGCAGAAGCCGATTGTGTGGCCTTCAAAGCCGCCCTGCAAAGCCCTGATTGTGAGCATGTCGGTTAGAGTCTGGGTAGGGTGATAGTGGCCGCCGTCGCCGGCATTGATAATCGGACAGTTTGAATACTGGCTTGCCAGAAGGGCCGCACCTTCTTTTGGATTTCGCATGGCAATTACATCAACATAAGAAGAGACCGTGCGGATTGTGTCTGAAAGGGACTCGCCTTTTGCCGTGGAAGAATTCGCCGCATCGGAAAAACCTTCGACTGCCCCTCCGAGATGAAGCATGGCTGCCTCAAACGAAAGGCGGGTTCTTGTGCTTGGCTCAAAAAAAAGTGTCGCAAGAATTTTCCCGCGACACACATCATTAAAAGA
>DGTW01000048.1:0-31875 GCA_002393835.1 Treponema sp. UBA4326 | reverse complement strand
TTGGTTTGATTAAATTTCTTCCCTTTAACATAATTTGATTTTAGCATATAATTTAATTTATGAAAATGGAAAATAAAAGTTATTATAGTGATAAAATTCGTGCGATTGATGCTAAATTTGAGGCACAGAGAATCGCGTTTTCGCCCATGACTTTTCAGGCAATAAGGGCACTCATAGAACTCGGTCTTTTACAGAAAATTTCTGACAGCGGCGACGAGGGAATCACAATCAAAGAACTTGCCCAGGCTTCAGGCATTTCAGAGTATGGTGTCGGCGTCCTTTGTGAGATGGCTCTGGGAATGGGAGTCCTCAAAATCAATCCTGATGCCACAGATGACGAAAGCGCTTCTGGCTTGGGCAAACTCGTCCTCGGAAAGGTGGGCTGGTTCCTCCTTGAAGACGACCTCACAAAAGTCAATTTCAACTTTACCAACGATATCTGCTACAAGGGTGCCTTCAACCTGATTGATTCAATCAAAAACGGAAAGCCTGAGGGCCTCAAAGTCTTCGGCGACAAATGGACTACGGTTTACGAAGCTCTATCGACCTTGCCCGAGCGGGAAAAGAAATCCTGGTTTGAATTCGACCACTTCTATTCTGATGTTGCTTTCCCTGAAGCCCTGCCAATCGTTTACGCAAAGAAGCCTAAGCACTTGTTTGACATCGGCGGAAACACGGGAAAGTGGGCAATCGCTTCCTGCAAATATGACAAAGATGTTCATGTTTCAATAGTTGACCTTCCGGGGCAGACGGCCGTTGCCGAAAAGAATGCAAAAGATGCCGGATTTGCCGACAGAATCAGCTTTGTAAGCGGTAATGTCCTTGATGTGAACACTAAGCTTCCCGCCGGTGCAGACGCCGTATGGATGAGCCAGTTCCTTGACTGCTTCAGCCTGCACCAGATTACAAAAATCCTCACTAAGATTTACAATTCCGTGGACGAAAACTGCGATGTCTTCGTTATGGAGCCTTTGTGGGACATGCAGAAGTTCGAGGGCGAAAGCTACGCCCTGCAGGCCACCAGCCTCTACTTTACCTGCATTGCCAACGGAAACAGCAAAATGTACCGCTACGGAGAGCTTGTGGAGGCAATCGAAAAAGCCGGTTTCCGCCTGGTGACAGCTCACCACAACTTGGGAAGCAATTTCTATTCAATACTGAATTTTAGGAAAAAGTAAAAACACGAATTAACACAAATTATTCGAATTAACACAAATTAAAAATTAGTGTAATTAGTGTAATTCGTGTCTAAACTGACTATGACGATTTATGTAACAAAATTTTCAAAATATCAGCCTTCTCCTGAAAATCCTGGTGAGCAGCCTAAGCTTGAATATGTGGACTCTTTGTTCCGGCGCAGGCTTTCTCAGCTTACCCGCATGACCATTGAAGTCCTTCATGATTTGAGTGAAAGCGGCGGCGAAGAGCTTAAAAAAACTTTCTTTTCTTCAAAGCTGACTTTCGCCTCCTTCAGGGGAGAAATTGCCCGCCAGCTTAAAATTAACAAGGGTCTGGTTGAAGATGCCGCCGTGCTTCCAGCCCCATTTTCGCTTTCGGTTTTTAACACTCCTCCTGCTGCCGCCACGATTGCCCTTGGCATGAAGGCCGGATACACGGCGATTTACCCCAGCGAGGATAATTTTTTATCTGCTTTTATCGCCGCTTCGGGCACAATTTTATCCGGCTCGGAGAAAAGCGTGATTTTTGCTTATGCCGATGAAAAAATCCCGGAAGAATACAAGAATTGCAAGAACTATATAGAAGAAAGCCCCATTGCCTTTGCCTGCCTGCTTTCGGGCGAGAAAAGCCAGGGTTCAATCGAAGTGGATTTGAGCGATGAAAAACTTCTGCTTGCAAAGCCGGTAGACTTCCTTGAATATCTGGAAAATGCCGCGCCAGCCGTGTAGTGGTGGCGAAGCCAGTCGCCCTTTACTGAGCCTGGAGCGAAGGACGGGGCGACCGAGGGCACCGAGCCACGGAAGGGCTGTTGCCAGTTAATCTGCGCCCTTTAAAAAATCAAATATTTAAGATAGAATAATAACATGCCAGAAAATTCCCCAGTCGAAAACATCTACAGCTTTGAGAATCCTCCTCCCGTCAAAAATTACCCGCTCTATTGCTGGCATATTTTCGCAAAAATTCTCTCTTTTACTCTTTTCGGGCTGGGAACGATTTTTATATCGATTATCGCTTTTCCTTTTATGAAGCTCTTTTTCTGGCAGAAAGACCGTTTCAGAAAGGCCGGACACCACTTCATTTCGATTATGTTCCGCTTTTTCGTCTGTTTTATGACTCTAATCAGGGCCTCACACCTGACGACGGCTGACAAAAAAAAGTTCCGCTCCCTTAAATCAAGCATTGTCGTGGCAAACCATCCGTCTCTGCTTGATGTGGTCATGCTCATTTCCCTCATTCCAGATGCTGACTGCATCGTGAATTCATACCTTGTGGGAAAAAACATCGTTCACATTATCGCAAGCAAGCTTTATATTCCGAATTCCCTTTCTTACGAAGAAATTATGGAAAAATGCCTGGCTTCACTCAAAGCCGGAAGCAATCTGATTATTTTCCCCGAGGGAACCCGCTCCCTTCCCTCTGGACAGAACAAGTTCAAAAAAGGCGCGGCCAGGGTTGCCCTGGCTTCTTCTTGTCCCATCGTGCCGGTTTACATTGGCGGAAACGACAAGCGGGGTCTGAGAAAACATGATCCAATGCTGCGCTACAATACACGGCACTGCTATCACTACGACCTTCACATAAAAGAAAGTGTCCACCCGAACGAGTACAAGGAAATGCCGTCACCGGCCGCCGCAAAAAGAATCACGGCTCGTCTCGCTACAATTCTGGCAGATGAAAACAACAGGGAATTCATCAAAATTTACAGCTAGTTTGACCTTTTAAGTCTATTCTTTTATAATAATAGGATATTTTAAGCATACAGGAACTATCATGGACGAACTCAAACAGCAAATTAAGGAATGTATTGTTTCTTCTTTGGAACTTGAAGATATTACCCCGGAGAATATCGTGGATTCCGAGCCTATTTTTGGAACTGGTCTGGGATTGGACTCAATCGATGCTCTGGAACTTGGCGTTGCCCTCAAAAAGCGATTCGGCGTAAAATTTAACGCAGAAAGTGCAGAAACCAGACAGCATTTTGCTTCGGTAAATGCCCTCGCAGAATTCATCTCGTCAGAACAGGCAAAAAACGCATAAGGCAACAGGAAGGAACATCTAAATGACTAAAGACGAAATTTACGCAAAACTCAAAGAAACTCTCGTAAACGACTTTGACATCGAAGAAGCTGACATCAAGCCAGAGGCAAACATCGGTGTGGATCTGGACCTGGATTCAATCGATGCGGTTGAGCTGATTGTTAAAATGAAGCCATACATCGACGGAAAAATTGAGCCGGAGCTTTTCAAGTCAGTAAAAACAGTTCAGGATGTCGTGAATATCCTTGAACCGCTTACAAAATAGCGGCGAACAGAAAATCCATCCGTGCGGAGCCGTTCCAGATGAGAATCCTCCCCCGAATCTTTTTCGTAATTCTCTCTGTTTTATACCCGGTCGTGGTTTTCTCCTGCCTGGTGATTTTCCATGTTCCGGCCAAAGTTTTCTCGCTTTTTATTGTCTTTATCGCCCTGCTTTACCTGCTTATGGCGACGGGAAAGACTGGTGAGGGGGGTAAATCGCTTCCAGCAAGGCTCAGGCAGAATTTAAGGCTGCTTGTGAGCGCAAGCCTTCTTCTTTTTGCGGGGCTTATCTGCCTTGCTACCGGCCAGACTTTTTTTATAAAACTCTATCCTGTTTTAATGAATGTGATTTTTTTGTTCACATTCGGCTCGACCCTCTTTATCGGCCCTAACATCTGCTTTCGATTTGCCTGTCTTGCCGATAAAAAACTCAGCTCTTCAATGATTGCCCGTCGGGTAGAAAATTATTGCTTTAAGGTCACGCTGATTTGGTGCGTATTTTTTATCCTCAATGGCTCGGCTGCGGTGTACACAGTCTTTTCAAAAAATGATAAAATGTGGTCTCTTTACAACGGAGGAATCGCCTATTTTTTGATGGGCCTGCTTTTTTCCGTTGAATTCATAGTCAGAAAGGTCGTAAATTCAAAAATGCCAAAGTCAATTCCTCTTTCACAATTCAATGCAGCTTCTCACAGCAAAGATATGATTATGTGCTACGAGCGCAAATGGAGCGACAAAAAATACCTTACCTGGGGCGATTTTTTAAAGGGAAGCGCGAAAGTCCGCCGTTTCATCAAGGCTCATGATGATTGCGAAAAATGGATTCTGCACTGCGAGGACTACTGGTATTTCATCTGTACTTTTGCGGCCCTTCTTCAGTGTAAAAAAGAAATCCTGCTCACGGCCAACATCAGCCCGAATTTTATTGCGGAAATCCGTTCTGATTCGAGCATCCGCTTTTTGACAGACCAGACTGAAGTTGAAGGCAAAAAAATCGAAAATGCTGATTTCATTCCTTCTATTATAAATGAAGAAATTTCTCTTTCTGATTCAGAAATCTGCGATACTCCAAAAATTGATGCTGACTCTTCCCGAATCATGATGTACACTTCGGGAACTACAGGGCATCCCAAGACCGTTCCCCAGCGGCTCACCGAATTTGAGGCTGACAATGCCTTTGTCCTGAGCCAGTGGGGCGAGGAATTTTTGAGCCGAAAGCTTGTTGCAACAGTGAGCCAGCACCACATTTACGGCCTTTTGTTCACAATGATGCTTCCATTCACGATTGGAGTGCCTTTCCGCCGAAAACGAATCGAATTCCCTGAGGAATTTGAGCTTTTGGACGATGAAGAATACATGATTATTGCGGTTCCTGCCTTCCTCAAACGAACGATTGCCGAGCGTGACGGCGAGAAACTCAACCTCAAGAACCCATGGATTTTCACCAGCGGAGGCGTCCTTTTGCCGGAAGTTGCAAAGGGAACGAGCGAGATTTTCGGCTTCTGCCCCATGGAAGTCTACGGCTCAACAGAGACTTCTGGAATCGCTTACCGCCAGCAGACCAAAGACGGCCAGATTTGGACACCTTTTGCCAACGCAAAAATCTGGAAGAACGAGGCCGGCTGTCTTACGATTATTTCGCCCTATATTAAGGACCCGGCCGGTTTTGCCACAGGAGACCTGGTTGACATTCAGGAAGACGGCCGCTTTATTTTAAAAGGCCGGGCTGATTCCATCGTCAAAATCGAAGAAAAGCGCATTTCCGTCACCGAGGTTGAAAACCGACTGCTCCAGAGCGGTCTTGTCCTTGACTGCTGTGTCGTTCCCATGAGTGACCGCCGTCAGTATCTTGCGGCAGCCGTGGTCTTGAACGAAGAGGGCAAAAAGAAATTCGCTGATACCGAAAAATACCTGATTAACCGCCACTTCCACGACTACCTCCTTCAATTTTTTGAGAATGTGGTCTTGCCAAAAAAATGGCGTTATCTTGAAGCCCTTCCCATGGATGTGCAGGGAAAAAAGAAAAAGCCGGTCATTCAAAAGCTCTTTGCACCGGAAAATATCCACGGAATTCCTGCTGAGACCGTCCTGCTCCGTCGGGAAAACGACAAAAACCTAGAAGTGGAGCTGGAAGTCCTCATTCCTTCAACAAGTGATTATTTTGACGGACATTTCCCTGATTTTAAGCTTTTGCCGGCTGTCGCCCAGATTGACCTTGTGGCCCATTTCGCCCAGCGTTATTTTGGAACGGAGCTTTCAACGCCTGACATCAAGCGATTTAAATTCAGCGACAAAATTCTTCCTGACTCAACTGTGGTTTTCAAACTCAAATTTGAGGGCGAAAAAAGCCGCCTTTCTTTTGAGATTGCTGACTTCACGGGAAGCCGCACTTATTCAAGCGGAAGCTACATCGCAAAGAAGGAAGAAAAATGAGCGACTTTAAGCCAGCTTTTCTGATTCCCGTTTACAATCACGGAAAGGCCTGCATGAAAGTCGTTGAGTCTCTTGCTCCATATTGCCGGGAAAAAGGCGTAAAGGTCATTCTTGTTGATGACGGAAACGGTGAAGAAACGAAAAATTGCCTGATTCAGATAAAAAATGCCAATCCTGATTTCGTGGACTTAGTGACTCTTCCCCGGAATTGCGGAAAGGGCGGGGCTTTTAAGGCCGGGACTTTCCGCGCTCAGGAACTGGGGCTTAGTCATGTCCTTCAGCTTGATGCAGACGGCCAGCACGATGCAAGCCGGGCAGACTTCTTCTTTGAGAAAGCAAAGAAAAACCCTTCAGCCTTAATTTGCGGCTACCCCGAGTATGATGAGACAGCTCCAAGCCACAGAAAGAACGGGCGGAAATTTGCCAACACATGGTGCGCCATCGTCACCTGGGAGGGCGGAATCACTGACTCGATGTGCGGCTTCAGGATTTACCCAGTTGCCGAAACTGTAGCCTTTATGAAAAAACACGGTTTCGATCAGAGAATGGGCTTTGACATTGAGATTTTAGTCAAATTAATCTGGTTCGGTCTGCGCTATGAATTTTACCCTGTAAAAGTCACCTATCCCAGCGACGGAATCTCAAATTTCCGGGTTTTTCAGGACAATGTCCGGATAAGCTGGGTATTCACCCGCCTTTGCTGCGGCATGTTCCTGAGAATCCCCAGACTGATTTTCAGGAAGATTAAGAGGGCTTAGGACTGGCGGCTTCACAATGTCCTTAGAATGACGAAAAATGAGCGAAAACTGGTACGAGCATAAAGAGACGACGAATCTCGGTTACAAACTCATGTTCCTCACGCTGAAAATCCTGCCATCGATTTTTATGCGTTTCCTTGCTTTTTTCATCGGATTTTTTTACTGGCTTTTTGATAAAAGAACCCGCCGGGTCTCAAAATATTATCTTTCAAAAGTCGGAAAATCTTCTTCCCTCAAGCATGTGATTTCCTTTGCCCTGAATCTTGTGGAAAATGTGCAGAGCTGGGCGGGAAAATTTTCCTTTAAGAATGTGAGCTGGCAGAATGATGATGTAAATGACTTGGTGGCTCATGTGAATTCAGGGCATGGAACGCTGATTATCATGTCTCACCTTGGAAACAGCCAGATGCTGAAAGGCCTGGCCAGCTTCGGCGAGAGTGGAACAGAGAAAAAAATGAGCATAACGACTATAACCGATGCTGAGCTTACTTCCGGTTTTGGCGCTCTTATTCAGAAAATCAACCCTGACTCAAATTTTCATATCATAAGCTCAAACAACATAGGCCCCGACACAATCTTTTTGCTGCAGGAGAGGCTTGAAAAGGGTGAGGTCGTGGTGATTGCAGGCGACAGGATTGGCGCACATTCAGACCGCTACATTGAACTTGATTTTCTTGGAGAAAAGGCTCGCTTCCCTTACGGTGTGTTTTTGCTGACAGCCCTCCTTAATGTGCCCACATATTTCGTGAACGGCCTCCGCCACAAAGATTTATCCCTCAATCCCCATTACGATATGTTCGTCAAAAAAAATGCGATTGATTTTGATTGCGGGCGAAAAGAGCGGGAAGAGCGAATCCGTGCTACGGCCGAAAAATACGCGGAGAATCTGGCGGAACTTGCGAAAAAACATCCCTTCCAGTGGTATAATTTCTTTGATTTTTGGGACTTATAATCTGTAAACATTGAAAGAAAGACTATATGTTTGGTTGATAATTCCCCGCCATAAGTTATAATCAATCTATAATAGCGATTTATTATTTAGGAGGATTTTTTTTATGACAAAGATGAAATCATTTCTGTTTGTGCTGATTGCAGCAACGCTTTTATTTGCACTCTCTTGTTCGGATGAATCAAGTTCGGATGAATCAAGTGGTTCATCACCTGAGCCGAATTCTAATAAGCTGACTTACCTTGCATCAACTCAAATATCTGATTACACACAAAAAGCAATGAAAACAGCAGGTCTTGCAAGCACAAATAGCACAAATTCTATTCCACAAGTGTACATCGTAAATGGATCCGATTTGGCAAGTCTTTCTGAAGACAAAATTCTTCTTGCTGTAAAAACCTGTCTTGAAGGCCAGACTTTTATTATAGACAGTCCGACCTACGAGCAGGTATTAGGCTTTGCCCTAAAGCTTTGGTCCGTACTTGAAAAACCTGAAAATGAATACTACATGAATATGACAGATATTCATCCTTATTCTATTTTAAGACTTATCTGCCAGTTTTTTGACAGTACAGAGAAAAAAGAAATAGAAACCTGGAAGGATAAAGCCTTTGAAGCAATTGCAATGAGAAAAGAGCAGGTGTATTTTGTTCATGATATTGACGAGGTTTTGAATGAAACTTTCTTCGGATCTGATGACAGCAATACAGAAGAGACTGCAGAAAACAGTACAGCAACACAAGCTAATCCGACAGAAGAAGCAGACGAAAGTGAAGCAAAAAACAATTTATCAGTAGCTGCAGCAACAACAGATTTTACAGCCATAACAAACTCCTCTATTCTGGCCTTTGCAGAATGGATAAATTCAAATGATACGGAAGAATCAATAGGCCAGAGAGCAGCAGTATCAACGCTTGAGAATGCAAGAAAAGCCCAGTCATTCGTACATAATTTTACAGCCAAATTCACTTCTAATTCAGATCATTATGACGGAAGATATAACGGCAAATGCGAGAACGTCCAGCTTTACATTGATGTATGGACAGCCTGCAGCATAGACACAGATACAGATTATTATCTTGTAAGAACTTCGGCAGTCTGCAACAATCAGCAGCTCAATTACAAAAATGAATGGGATAATGGAAAGTACATAAGTCCTTGGATGGATTACTGTGAAATTACCTCAAAACTCGGAAATGGATATGCCTCATTAAAAGTAAACGATTGCAGTCCTGGGACAACAACAGGATCTTCCAGTTTTACAAAGGGACAGAGTTTTAATATTGGCGGAAATGTAGGCTTTAACTCATCAGGACCTACAGGTGGACTTTCAACTGGAATTACAATCAGTGAGTCAAGAACACAGTCAATTCCAGATATTTCAGTAGAATTCAATCTTGCAGCTGATTCAAAATCTGCAACATGGAAGTTTTCCGGACCTGAAGTAAATGCTTATTGGAGCGGACTTAACAGCCACTGCGACGGAGCAAAAGACATTCAGACAAAAACTGCAATATTTGATACTTATGCAGTTTATACTATGCCTAGTTATTATTATTGGGAACAGGAAAACGTACCTCTTTATTCAGAAGCAAAAGTTCAGCTAGAAATGCTCACCGGCTGGATTACTGGAATTTTCGGCCAAAACCTTCACTGGAAATGTCCAGGTTACTGGACAAGGAAAGGCTTTACGGATTATGTAAGAAAGCCATGTAATTCATACTGCAACTATATTATGTATTTTGATCCGCCTTCTGGCACAGATCCTAACAGAACAGCCCTTTATAACAGTATCTTAAAAGAATATATTACTGACTGGAACAGTTCTGTAAGATATTATGGCTTCTGCGATACATCAACAAAAGAATGGACTTATGAAAGACATGACAAACTTGCAGCATCACACTTTTCTACAGCAGAAAACACAATTAAAATAAATCAGGATGTTTTAAAAAGCCAAGGTTTTGAAGGTACATTTACTTTTAGGATTAAAAATGCAACAACAGGAAAGGAGGTTGACTCTTTTACCCTGACCTTCTAATTTCCAAATAAAGAATTAAAATTTCTTTTCATAAGGGGGATACGCTCATCAAGGCTTATTCCCCTTATTCTTTTTTGACATTCCCTTGAGACTTTCCTTCAATGTGCTAAATTGCCGTGGGTAAGAACGCAATTTACTGTATTATGTTTTTCTCTTCCATGCTGAAGTTATGGCATGGGAAGGGTAAAAATGATATAGTTTCCCTTCTTTCCTTCCGAAAATAAGGGAGAGACTGTATTTTGGAGATTTTAATGAAAGCCATCCGCTCATTTTTGATTTTTATTCTCGCATCTTTTACTTTGACCCTGCCCATTTTTGCAGAAAATAATAGATTCGGTATCCCTGACTCTGCGGACATAAGAAAGGCAGTTTCTGACAGCTGGTTCGAGCAGAGCCTTGATGTTGTTCGGCATAACCGCACGGAGCTTCGCAGTAATTCCGTGGGGCAGATTTTTCAGGTTCGGCTTGAAGAAACCAGGGACTTGTTTTCCATCATCGTTGCCCCTGAGACTGAGCTTTCCGTGGATTTGTACACTCAGGATGGTATCATCAGAAAGCAGGTCAGCGAGTATCCTGTTGATGCCGCTGGCTCATGGATTTTAATGAGGGATTCTTCGAGCGGAAAACCTTTGAAAATTCGCTATTATTTTGCCGGTGACAGCAGCGTCTATGTTCAGTTTTCACCCAGCGGAAAGAAGACCCTTGCTGACTATGTGATTGACGGCTGTTTTGCAGCCCGAGGAGTGCCAGTCGGCGTTTCATTCGATTATTTTTACACGGCTTCCTTCGCAGCGGTTCTTTCGCTGACAGAAAAAGCCCTTCCATGGCAGTATGCGGACATTCATCCTGAGCAGTATCACGGAAATCTTGTGATGGTAGCTCAGATTAAAAAAAATCTTTCCAGAATCA
The DNA here is from genome assembly GCA_002393835.1 of Treponema sp. UBA4326. Classification (GTDB taxonomy): domain Bacteria; phylum Spirochaetota; class Spirochaetia; order Treponematales; family Treponemataceae; genus Treponema_D. The sequence goes on along the minus strand of DGTW01000048.1, from coordinate 21,308 downwards.
GACAGGTTAAAGACGGCTGCTATGACGAGCTTGGAAAAGCTATTTATGTCTCAGACGGAAAACCCAGGCCGGTCGAGCCAGAAGATGCCCAGAATAATATCCTCAGTATGAATCATTCTGGCTTCCTTAAATGGATTGTTGACGGCACCATTGCTCCCTTAACAGGAGGAGCGACCTACCGGGATCCCCTCTTGCGGCCAACCCTGCAGCTAAATCCCCTCGGTGTCTCTGGAATCAAGGCGCAGACTGAAAGCCTTTTCCATTCCCTTGACTGGACCCGGAATCTTGCAGCCGCCAGATTGTCCGTTCAGGCAAGAAGAAATTACCTTTATGAAGATACAGGAGTCGATGTAAAAATCGAGCCATTCAGTGCGGAAGTCACGGAAAAAGGAATCACTTCAGTGGCAGGTTACATCAAGAATTCTGGTTACGAAATCAAGTATCTCAAGCCTCTTCTTTATGTTTTAGGCGTGACCGAGCCTGATTATTACTATCTTGCAGCAATCAGACGGACTGTCCATCCTGCCGACGGTTCACCAGAGTTCAAGGTTTTTGATTCGTCTGCGGCAATTTTCCCCTATTTTGACAAAAACGGTCAGTTTGGCTGCACTGTTTTTGAAAACGGTAAGGAAATGTCCCTCGCTCAATTCACAAAAAAATATCCTGATTCTTTCGTTCATTTGACCCGCCTTCTTTCGTCAGACAGGTTTTCTCCGCTATAATGAAGTGGGGGCTTGAAGAAAAACACTATGAAAAGAAAATTTTCTGCTTTTATATTTTTCCTGATGCTTGGTCTTTCTTACGCTGAGAACAAAAATCTTTCAGCCCAGATGATTTCAAGCTACAAGTCAGCTTTTTATCCCGGCGTGGTTCGTTTCGCCGAGGAAATCCTTCGTTCAGAAAAAAATTCCATCGCTTCATTCCGTGCCTCGGTTTATGAGGGCGAAAGTCTTTTCAGAATGGGGCGGACAGAGGATGCTCTTTCGGTGCTTGAAAGTCACCAGATGAATGCAGATTCCTTGAATCCAGAGTCCATTCAGCTCAATTCAGCCCGCTTTTTCTGGCTTGGCCGGGGCTATTTCGCTCAAAAAAAATTCTCAAAGGCTCAGAATTGGTTTTTTTCATCGGCATCGATTTTCAGGGAACTTACCCAGACTGACAAAAAACTTGCCGAGAATTCAACAGATTACTACGCCCTTTCGATGCTGTTCGGGGCAAAGTGCTTCATCGAAGAAAAAAATTACAAAAATGCAGTCCCTCTCTACGAGTATGTCATTTCAAACGGAAGCAAATTTTCTCTGGAAGATTACGAGGATTCTGCCCTTGCCCTTGCCCAGTCCTACAATCTCCTTGCTGACAAAAAAAGCGCACAGAAATGCGTGGACATGATTTCGGCAATGGAAGATGCAAAATTCGATGATGAGACAAAATATTCCCTGCTGATTTTAAAAGGCGAGGCTTACGAAAATCTTGCTGAATACAAAAAAGCATACGAAACTTACTCGCTGGTGATTCAGTCTGCCCCGGCTTATCTTGCAGCTTCGGCAATGCAAAAGGCCTACGAGGTTTCTTCTGCCCACAAGGCTGAGGTCGGAAGCGAGGCTGGACAAGTGCTTTCAAAGGCAGAGGGCCGTCTCAAAGAATATCCCGACCTTCTTTCTGAATTCTGGACAAGGCTTGCTGTAGATGCTTTCTATGCAAAAGATTATACGAAATCCCTTGCTTACTTTGACTCTGCCCAGGAAAATGCCTCTGACTCGCAGAAAGAAATTGCGGCCATTTACAGGGCTGAGATAGCCTACATCACGGCTGACGAAAAATCCGATGGAAGCAAAAAGGCTCTTGTCATCCTTTCTGAGGCTGTTCTCACAAAATCTGGAGCCAAAAACGAAAACATTCTTCTCTCAATTGCCCGCTACAACGCCTATCTCAAAAACTGGAAGGAAAGCGAGAAATACGCTTCAAAATGCCTCAATTCCGAAAATTCTGATGTGAGGAAAAATGCCGTTTACTGGGCGGCTCTTTCAAAATACGAGAGCGGAGACATTAAAGCAGCAATCAGCGAAATCGAAAATTACAAAAAAGACGGTAAAATCGAGGACAAGTCAATCCTCACTGTTTACGCAAAATCCTTGGCTAAGCTGGGAAAGTACCATGAGGCTGATGTAATTTTCTATTCACTTGGCGAGAAAAATCAGCTTGATAATGACGGTCACCTGGATTATTCCCGCACACTTTTGATTGCCGGTCACTATGTCTCAACGAAAGCTGAGGCTTCCAAGGCAAAAGGCGACGAGGCTGCATATCTTTCGGCCCTGGCTTCCTTTAACCAGCACAGGTGGGGCGAGGCTGAATCTTCCTTCTCAAAAATCCTTGGCTCAAAGACACTCGACAAAGAATACGTGGCTTACGCTCTCTTCTACACAGGATACGCCCAGTACCAGAAGGGCGATTATTCAAAATCCGTAGCGAGCCTGAACCGTTTCGTGTCCGAGAATCCAAACCATCAGTTCGCCTGGTCTGCACTGATGACGGTAGCCCGTGCCGCGGCTTTCGCAAAAAATTCCGATGAGGCGATTTCGGCTTCACAAAAAGCAATCAAAGTCGCAAAAAATGAATCGGAAAAAAACGAGGCGACAATCCTTGCGGCGGGAATCCTTTCCGACTCAAAAAAATATGACGAGGCTCTGGCTATTCTTGCCCCCTACATTGCCCGTCGTTCGGAATTCGGCTATGAATGCAAATACCGGAGCGCGGAAATCTTAGTTCAGCAGGGAAAAACTGAAGCCGCTGACAAATATTTTGCCGAGCTTGCCTCAAACAATGACAAGACTGCCGGCCTGATTTCAGAAGAATCTGCCTACCGCCGTGCCGAAATTGCCTATTCAGCCGGAGAATTTTCAAAGGCTGCCAGACTTTTCGAAGAATACAGCAAAAAATGGCCTTCAGGTCGCTTTGCCTATGCTTCGATTTACTTCTCAGCCGACTCTCTGGCAAAAAGCGGAAACGATACCAGGGCAATTCTCCGCTACCTGCAGATTACGGATTCAAAGGCCGAGACTTCATACCGCTACGGCTCAGAAAAAAATCTCGTAGACTTGTATCAGAAAACGGGCGAGTATGAAGCTGCAATCACCATGGCACAGAAAATGATTGACGAGTACGGCTCACAGGCTCTCAACGACGGCATGGATAAAAAAATCAGGGAAATCAGGCAGAGCAATGTCTGGAACAAAAATTCAGAAGAAGACAAGATTGCCGCCGCTGAAAAAGCCCTTGCCAGACAAAAAAATGAGCCTGCATCTGCAGAAAGCAATATGAAGAACGCCCTTTATCTGGCCTCTTCCTACAGAAGCCGGGGGGAGAACAAAAAATCAGCCGAAATGTACCTGAATGCGGCAAAGTATTCAAGGCAGGCCGGAAACGAAGAGAATGCGGCCAGAAGTTTTTACGGGGCAATTGAAAGCTTTGATGCCGCAGCCCTTTACGCCGATGCAAAAGCCACCTTCACCGAGATGAAAAAACTCTATCCTGAGAGCAAATACACAAAAGACGCAGAGAAAATTGCGGGGGAACTTTAATATGAAAAAGATTTTTTTGAATACACTTTTACTTTTCGCCGCTTTTACGGCATTTTCACAGACGAATCAGGGCGAAATCGTAGAGGAAGAAATCGAGCTTCCTGATGTAACGACTGTCGTAAACGGCAAGACTTTCACAGCCGGAAAGGACTCAGTTCCTGATTACACGAAAATTTTACCGGAAAGCTCGGCTCCACAAGTTCAGCTCCCGGAGATGGAAGGTATCAAAAGTCAGAAAAATTTGCCGGAAAATACAAACCGGGCTTCTGAAAAATCAAAGGACATTTACGCTGAGGGCGAGCTTGGTGCCGGATACCCCTTCTATTTCAAGGGAGACTTTTCGATTTACCGGGCTTCGGGCAATTCCCCCTTTGAGATTGACTTCAACCATGAGAGCGCTGAAGGTTTTGCCGGCGAAAAATCAAAGGAAGGCTACTTTGCGCGAAATACTTCCGTCCGGGGCAAAAAATCATTCTTCGGTGAGTACGGAAAGCACAGTCTGGAAGCCGAGTACAAGATGAGCGATGACGGCCTTCAGCTCAATTCTGATGCCTATTCCGACATGGTAAAGCACACAATCTGGGGAAAGGCTGGCTCTGACTGGGAAACTGACCGGGGCCTCTTGATTTCTTATGGTGCTGATGCCGCATGGTTCAACCGCTACGGTGAGGTTATGAAGGACAGCACCACAAGCGGAGATTATCTTGACAGCACAAAAATCCTTGATTTGAATCCATATATTGGAGCAGGTTGGAAAGGCTACGGCTTTAAGGCCATGTTCACGACCTTCTACGAATTCCAGGCAAACCTTGACAAAAGCGACAATCTCTACAAGGCTGAGGATTCTTCAAGCGCCGAAAGCTCTCACCGGGCAAAATTCGACCTCGATTTGTCATGGCAGAATGATTTCCTCGAATTGGGGGCGGAGGGTGCCTTAATCGTCGGCTCAGAAATAGGCTCTAAAGATGTGGTTCCGGCCTTCACCCTGAAAACTGACTTCAAGACCGAGTCTTTCACCGATGACCGCTTCATCACAATCGCTTTGAGGGGCGGCCTCGACTCATATCAGTCAAAAATCCGTGAGCTGGAAAACAAATACAAATTTGCGGCACTTCCAGCAATACCCACCGAAACGACAGACTGGTTCGCAAAAATTGATTTGACAGTGCCTGTCCTCACCAGCTTTGAGGCAAAGGGCGGCCTTGAATTCCGGAAAACTGCCTTTGGAAACGGAGTCTGGACGGCAAATTATTCCAGGTCCAGCTTGATTTCAATCCTGAATGGAGGCGGAACAAGCGGAATCTATGCAATTAGGCCTGAAGACCGCACTGAATTCGACACATATCTTGGATTCTATGCTGATTTCTCTTCTCTGAAGGCCGGGGCTGAGTGGAAGTCATTCTGGAATGATGTCCCTGCCCTGGAAGATGCCCAGAAAATAAAGCTCAGTCTCGAATATCAGACTCTGGATGCAAAATGGAACCTGGGAACATCAACGGCAATTGCTTTCGGAAAAAATGCTGACAGCTGCCCTGATATTTCAGGCTGGGCCGGAGTCCGGCTGGCTCCTGCCTTAAGTCTTGCCTTTGAAGTCAATGATGTAATAAAATTATTCAGCGGAAAGAGCCGGGATTACGCACATTCCGATTACATAAGCACTTCGGGAAATGCGGTTTTGCTGGTTAAATTCCAATTTTAAAAAGCTGACATTTTCAGCATTCGAGCAGGTGAAAATATGTTTAATATGTTAAAGTCAGGCGGAATCCTCATGATTCCAATCCTTGTTTGCGGCATTTTTGCCACCTATATCATCATCGAGCGTCTAGTCTACTTCGCTTCCGTCAAAAAGCGCGACCGGGAGCTTCGCAAAAATCTTGAAGAAGTCCTGGTAAGCGGCGAATTCTCTGCAGCCGAGGCTTTCTGCACTCAGACAGGCACCCCGCTGGCCCAGGTCGTAAAAAAAGCCCTGAACTGCCGCAAGCTCACCGAAGATGACATGCGGGAAATCGTCCAGTGCGAGATTGATGCCGTGGCCCCCCAGTTTGACCACTGGCTCACATTGCTCAGCACAATCGCAAACATCTCAACCCTTCTTGGCCTTTTCGGAACCGTAACCGGAAACATCAAGGCTTTCGGCGTTCTCGGCTCTGGCGGCACTATGGGAAATCCGGCCGTTCTGGCAAGTTCCATTTCCGAAGCCCTTATGACTACGGCCGCAGGTCTTTTCGTAGCCATTCCTTCCCTCATTTTCAGCAATGCCCTCTCCCGCAAGGCTGACAAATGCGTTTCCGAAATGGAAGGAACCGTAACAAAACTGATTCTGAGGCTTACCGGCCGGGTGATGTAAGGATTCCTGATGAAAGTATCAAACCGAAAAAAGCGTGGCACGGCCGTTGACCTCACGCCAATGATTGATGTCGTATTTCAGCTGATTCTCTTCTTCCTGGTTTCGACCACTTTTGCCATTCTTCCGGCGATAAATGTGAACTTGCCCGAAAGCAGCACGGCTCAGGGGGCAGAAATCGCAGGAATCACGATAACCATGCAGTCAAACGGCAAGATGTGGTTCAATGACGAGCAGGTTTCCTTCTCAACCCTGGGCAAAAAACTCGCTTCTTTCGACACCGGGGGCAAAAAAAAGGAAGAATACCCCGTCACCCTCGAAGCCGACGAAAATGTCACCAACGGTTCAGTCGTCAAAGTTTTTGATGTGCTCCGCTCCCAGGGCTTTGTCAGCGTAAATCTCAGGACAAGCGATAAATGACGGAAGTTCAGCAAAAGCCGGCCCTGGCAGGAGCCCTGGGCACGCTTGCAGTATGGATTCTGATTTTTCTCTTTTTCTATTTTGGGGCAAGTCTTTTTGCGCCAAAGCCATTCAAGACAATAAAAATCCGCCTGGATGCACCTCAGAAAGTTGAGAAAACGGAAAGTGGAAAGAAAGTTGAAAGTGGAAAACTGAAAACGGAAAGTTCACAGCCACAGAAAAAGGAAGTCGTAAAAGAAACGCAAAGCTCTTCTCAAAAGGGGGACGGTTCGAGCTCAGCTCTCACCGAGACTCGCTCAAATCCTGTCTCACAGGATTTGCCGGCTTCGCCGTCGCTCCCTACCCCCTCGCCTCAGCCTGCCAAAACTACGAAGTCAAATTCAAAAGCAGATTCTAAGGCGAAAACGGCTCCTAAAAAAACTGAAAGTAAGCCCGCCCCGGCAAAGCCAGCTTCATCAAAACCAGCTGCTACCAAGCCGGTACCTTCAAAAACTGTCGAACAGCCTAAAATGGTGGATCAGCAGCTTCAAAAGAGCATGGAAGAGCTTATGGCGGAGCAGCAGCAGAAAAAGGCTCCAAAAAAAGAATTCGACTGGTCCCAGTTTGATGACATTGAAGGCTCCAGCTCTTCAAGTTCAGCTGCGGTCGCAAAAAACACGAATCCAAATCCTTCAAGTCAAAGCACTTTCTCAGGAAGTGCGGCTTCTTCATCAAACAATACTTCGACGGCGGCAAGTGCAGCTTCCAGCAGTTCAAAATCAGCTGCAGGGAAAAGTGTAAGCAGCTCGACTTCAAACGCTTTGGTTGGTGTGCTTTCGGCAAAGGCATATTCTTCTTCAGCAAACGGAGTATCTTCTTCAGTCACGGCTAACACTGGCTCATCTTCAGACGGAAAAACCACCATCCAGATGACAGACGGAACTCCGAGAGTCCTTCTGGAGCCGTCCGAGCCAAAAATCACCCTTTCAAAAGAAGCCTCGGCCCTTATTGACAGCACAAAAAGGCTCACAGTTTCATTCACGGTTATGGCAGGCGGAAATGTTCCTGTCACCAGCGTAAAAATCTCCCCGGACATTCTTCCTTCCCTTGTTTCAATGGAAATCCGTGAGCAAATTTCCCGCTGGAGATTCCAGGCCGCAAGCTATGACGGCAGCGCAAAGTTTGATTACACGATACAAAAACAATAGATTTTTTTACAATCTTAATATATAATTAAACAGTTATGCTTGCTGACATCAAGGCTGTCGCTTTTGACATTGACGGTACTCTTTATCCTTCTTTTTCTCTTTACTGGAGGCTTGTTCCTTACATCATCAGGCATTTCCGTTTCTATCTTCACTACAATAAAGTCCGCAGAATCATGCACAGAACTGCTCCTCTCCCAGACTTTTACGAGTATCAGGCACGGCTTCTCGCTTCGGAGCTTGGTTGTTCTTCAAAGCGGGCAAGGGCAATGATAAAGCTTATTGCCTACGATGGCCTAAAAAAATACTTCAGCAAAATCAAGTCCTTTAAAAATGTTCTGGAGACTTTCAAGACCCTTCACGAGAAAGGCTACAAAATTGCCCTTCTTTCAGATTTTCCGCCGGAGCAAAAAAACGAAATCTGGGGTGTAATTCCTTACTGCGACCTCATCCTTGGTACCGAAGAAATTGGCGCCCTCAAGCCGTCGAAATACCCCTTTGGAATCATGGCTATGGCCTTGGACTTAAAGCCTGAGCAAATTCTGTATGTCGGCAACAGCATAAAATTTGATGTTCTCGGGGCAAACAACGCCGGCATGAAAAGCGCTCTTATCGTCTCCCCCTTCAAAAAAATTTTCTCTAAAAAAATCAAAGTTGCCGATATTTCCTTCTCAAACTATCGCCAGTTTCTCAATATTGTGATACAATCGTAATGCTTTAACTTATTAAAAAATATGAGTTTGGGTGGGGATAAAAAGTGTTAGTTACCGTTGCAGTATTGTTGTCAGTAGTGGCATCTGTTGCCGTAGTTCTTGTTTCCCGAAATCTTGGCCGGGACAATAATTCAATGGATAAGGTCAGACGATATGCCGACAAGCGTATTGGTGAAGGCCAGGAATTTTTCGATCAGCAGGTCAAAAACCTTAACTCTCTTAAAGCCAGTCTTGAGACCCAGCAGACTCTTGCCGTTGCGGCCGTAAAAAAGCTGGAGGAGCAAATTTCAGCATTTGAGGGCGAAAGGGAAAATTTCAAAAAACAGTTTAACGAGGTCAACTCAATCGGGCAAAAAATCGAGGCTTATGGCAGCCTGCTCAATGAACTCATGGAAATGACTGCCAATGTTGAGGAAAATCTTGTCCGGGTCAAAAAAGAATCAGGAATCATCGACAAACTTGACTCACGCCTTTCTGCTCAGGAAAAGGCCGTGGAAAGAATTGACACAGCTATTCCAGAGACAATCAGCAAATTTGAAAAACGAAACAACGAAAGCCTTAAACTCATAGGAACGGAACTTCTTAACCAGTACAAAGAACGAGCGCAATCTCTTGAAGATGCGGCTGCTTCAGCCGAAGAAAAAAGCCGTCAGATTTTGCAGAGCATCGAAAATGACATCCACGAGGCTTATCAGGCGGCTGCTGCCAAAGCCCAGAATCTTGAAGACGAATCGTTTGCGCAGCTTGCGGCAATATCTGAGCAAAAGCGAAACGAAGTCCTTAAAGCAATTGATGAGCAGTCACGGCAGCTCGCAAATCGCATTGACAGCCAGATTGTCTCAACCCAAAAGACCGGCGACGCAAAAATTGCTGAATTTGAAGCTCAGATTCAGCAGAAGGTTAAGGCAATCACCGAAAATGTTGATGCTGACATCAACCAGCTGGATTCTTCCGTAAAGGAGCGCACGAAACAGCTCAGGGAGCAGCTTAACGCAAGCAATGCGGAAATACGGCAGACTCTCAGCGAGGCTCTTTCTTCAGCAAAGGCCACTTCAAAAGAACTAGCGGCAGAAAACAACGGAAACGGAAAAACTCTGGAAAGTCTCAGGGAAAAGCTTGGACAGCAGCTTCAGACGATTCAGGAACGCTACGGAAAACTCTTCGACAAGGCCGTGCAGTCTGCGGATGCCAGGGAAACGGCGGCCTATGCAAAATATCAGGAAATTTCAGACAAGCATCTTGAAAGCTTCAAGTCAGCGGTCGAGACAAAAATCAACGGAATGCAGGCTGAAGTCAACACCCGCGTTTCAACATTCACTGATTCAATCAACGAAAAGCAGACTGAAGTCGAGACGAAAGTATCAAGTCTGGCGGAGAATGTCGAGTCAAGGCTTGCCAATCTTACCGGCGGAATCGAAAGCAAATTCGAGGAACTGCAGAATGGCGTTGTTTCCAAATTTACAGGTCTTGCCCAGGGAGTCGAGCTTAAGGTCAACGATTTGCAGAAAGATGTCGTCACTAAAATCACCAGCTTGCAGAGCGAGGTTGACACTAAAGTCAGCGACCTGCATGGTTCTGTTGAAAACAGCGTAACGGAGCTTCAGCGTGATGTAAACGGCAAGGTCTCAGGCTTGCAGGGTGATGTGAGCCTCCGCCTCGAATCAATGGAGCAGACTGTAAACAACAAAATTGTTGAACTTAACGGCACTGTAGACGAAAAAATCGGAATGCTCGTTGATACGGTTGAGTCAAAAGTCTCTGGCCTTGATTATGATGTGGACGGCAAAGTTAACGAAATCGTATCTGGCATCAACGAAAAAGTTGATTCTTTGGAAAGCACCGTTGATTCAAAAATCTCTGACCTGGAGCAAAAAGTCACGGACAAAGTTGCTGACTTGGATGATATTGTTGAAGCTAAAGTCGGTGGAATCGAAGAAAGCGTAACGAACAAAGTTGACGGTCTTCAGCAAATGGTTGATTCAAAAGTCTCAGGCCTTGAAGACGGGGTTAATCAGAAAGTCTCTGGCTTGCAGGAGATGGTCGATTCAAAAGTTTTCGGTCTTGAAGATGAAGTTACCCAAAAAGTTGACGGACTTCAGGAAATGGTTGATTCAAAAGTCTCGGGGCTCAGGGAAATGGTTGATTCCAGGGTTTCAGGCCTCGAAGATGGCGTTACCCAGCAGGTTTCTGGCTTGCAGAATATGGTCGATTCAAAAGTTTCCGGCCTTGAAGAAGGTGTCACTCAGAAAGTCGCCGATTTGCAGGGAATGGTTGACTCTCAGGTCGGCGGTCTCGAAAATGGTGTCACACAGAAAGTTTCAGCTTTGCAGAACATGGTTGACAGCCGGGTTGGTGGCCTTGAAGGCGATGTAACGCAGAAAGTTGCTGATTTACAGAATCTTGTAGAGTCAAGAGTTGGTAATCTTGAAGAAGGCGTTGCCCAGCGAGTTACGGGCCTGCAGAATTTGGTTGATTCAAAAGTCAGCGAGCTTGAAAACAATGTTTCTGATAAGGTTACGGGCTTGCAGGATGTCGTCAATCTGAAAGTTTCTGACCTGGAGAATGGAGTCAATCAGAAAGTCTCTGGTTTGCAGGGTATTGTTGACTCAAAGGTTTCCGAACTTGAAAGCGGAGTTACCAAAAAAGTCACGGATTTGCAGGACATGGTTGATTCAAAAGTCACTGGCCTAGAAAGCGGAGTCACACAGAAGGTTTCCGGCTTGCAGGAAATGGTGGATTCAAAAGTTTCTGGTCTTGAAGGCGGAGTCACGCAGAAGGTCATGGACTTGCAGGCAATGGTTGAGTCAAAAGTCTCAGGCCTTGACGGTTCCGTGGCAGAAAAACTTGAATTGTTGCAGAATCTTGTCAACGGAAAGGCAGACGGCCTTGAAGACGGCGTAATGTCAAAAATCACGGATTTGCAGAATCTCGTTCAGAATAAAGTCACAAGCCTTGAAAGTCAGGTCACAGAAAAAGTTTCGGATTTGCAGGATATTGTTGACAGCCGTGTAAGCGGTCTTGAAGACGGAGTCGTCTCTAAGGTTTCTGGTTTGCAGGAAATGGTTGACAGCCGGGTCGGCAATCTTGAGCAAAGCGTTCACTCTCAGGTGACAGGCCTTGAAAACGATGTAAAAAACAAGGTTGACGAGCTTCAGGGAATCGTTGAGTCAAAAGTCGGCGGCTTGCAAAATATCGTTGAGTCAAAAGTTACCGTTATCGTTGATGGAGTTGCCAAAAAAGTCGCGGCCTTGGACGAAGCTGTTAACTCAAATGTCTCAAAACTCGATGAAGGCGTAAATGATAAAATGCAGCAGCTCCTTGATGCTGTAAACGGCAAGGTCTCAGAAATCCAGCAGAATGTGGTTGAGCAGGTAACTGGCTTGCAGGGGCAGGTTGACACTAAGGTCGGCACAATGCAGGACTCAGTTCAGAAAATCGTGTCAGATTTGGAAAATCAGGTTGATACAAAAGTCACGACCCTTCAGACTTCTGTTTCGGAAAAAGTCTCAAACTTGCAGGAAGGTGTCGTTGACAAAGTTTCCAGCTTACAGCATGAGGTTATTGATAAAGTTGAGAGCCTTGAGCATGAAGTTGAAAGCCGAATCTCAGCCCTTGAAAACAGCGTTGACAGCAGGGTAAATGCCGCCAATGAAAAAGTTGATTCTGCCTTGAATGAAGTTAAGCAAAATCTCGAAGAGTCAACCGTGGGGGCAACGGAAGCGGCGGACAAAATCACCAGCACCGTTGTTGCCGCTAACGAGCAGCTTCAGTCATTTAAAACCCAGTCAGACCAGCAGATTGCCCAGATTAACGGAATGTTGCGCGATGTCCTCAAAACCATGGCCGCAACTTACGACACCAAGCAATCGGAACTTTTGGGGCTGGTCGATAAGCAGCTTGACGCTTACAAGCACGACATGGATTACCGCTTCCAGCAGCTTGAAAAGACAGGCGCTGATGTTGATGCCCTTGAAAACGAATTGCGGGAGTCACTTTCAAAAACTCAGCAGCGTGTTCTTGATGAATTCAACAAATTTACTGAGGAGCAGGCTGTTCGTCACGGTCAGTTCCAGGATGCAATCAAAAAGGATTCTGAAATTGTTGAAAGCCGCCTTGCCGAAATCGAAAATTCACTCAAAGTCCTTGAAGAAACGGCAAGCAGCAATGTCAGTGCGACACTTACTGCTTTTGAGCAGAAATATGGCGAGGATTTGCAACGGCGTGGAGACGAAATCGATTCCAACATCAATACATGGAAGCAGACTTTCGATACAAAACTTGACTTGCTCAAATCAAATGAGGAAGAAAACCGTCGTCAGATTGAAGTCAAATATGCCGAGGATTTGCGAAATCATCTTTCAGCCTTGCAGGACAAAAACAGAGAGACTTCCGAGCGTTTTGAAAGCCTAATAAAAAAGACAAATGATGACTTGCAGGCTCAGATTATCGATGTCGAGCAAAAAATGCGGGACTTCCGTGAGAAAAACCGGGCCGACCTTGATGCCGCAACCACAAGTACAGATTCCCTGATAAAGGGCTCTCTGAAAAGCTACGGAGAGAGAATTGATGAGCTTATCAGCAAGTCAATAGATGCCAGCGAAACAAAAATCACTGAGCTGGAGCAGGACTTGCTCAGCCGCAGCGAGACAAACAAGGCCAATATCGATGCTATGGTAGGTGACTTCCGGGCATGGAGCAGCCAGCTTAACAATCAGTTTGAGCAGTCAAAGAATCTCTACAATTCAAAACTTGAGAACATAAATAAGGCCGCCGAGCAGACGTTGGAAGACCTTAAACTCAAATTCAATACTGGCTTTGAGGACTTCAAGCGAAATTCTATCGCCGAGCAGGAAGAGCTTTCTGCAAATATCAACGCTCTAAAAGACATGGTTCAGTCTTCAGTTGCCAATTACCGTGAAGAGTCAGAGAAAATCATCGCAGAGCAGCAGGAATCTTATGAAAAAATGCTCAACGAGACCCAGCAGCGGGTGGCAATGCAGAATTCAGATTCTGACAGGGCTATCCGGGAAATCCAAAAGCAGATTGCTGATATGAGGGATTCACTGGCAGAGCGACAGGGCGAGGCAATCATGCAGATGAATAATAATGTGGATGCCTTGCAAAGTCGTTTCAGTGAAATTGACAATCAGGTTAAGAATTTTGAAGGCAAAATGCAGGTCTTTAAAAAGGCCGATGAGCTTCAGAGTGAGCTTGAAGAGCAGATTGCCGGAATCAAAAAAGAGCTTTCCAGGGTGGAAACTTATCAGTCTGTCGTTAACGATCTTGAATCTCACTTCTCTGGCATTCAGAGAATCAACGAGGAGATTGAGCAAAAACTTACACGATTCAATGCTGAAAAAGCCCAGGTTGATTCAATCGAAAGGGATTTTAACAGGCTCGTTACCCTCAGCGATACTATGGATCAGAAAATCAATGAATTGCAGACGACAAGTGACGATTTGCAGTCATTGCAGCTTACTGTCCGCAGCTTCCAGGAATCTCTTGATAAAATCTCCAACCGTTACGATAATCTTGAGCGAAAAGAAACTATTATCGAGCAGATTTCAGATCAGGTTGATAAGACTTTTGACAACCTCAAGGATATCGAAAGCCGTCTTGATACGGTCAAAAATCAGTCACAGTCTCTTCCTTCTACCATATCTCAGATTCAGTCACGAATCGATGAGGTCATGGCAAATTCAGGAAAAATCAACGATGCTGTGGAGCAGATGACATCTTTGCAAAGCCTCCTTGACGAAACTGAAAAACGCACCGAACAGGTTCAGAGGGCAAAAGAGGGTATTGTCAACACGGAGATTCGCCTTGCTGATTTGTCAAAGCAAATTGACGATAAGTTCGACATACTGCAAAGAATTACTAAGACGGAGATTGAGTCATCTTCAGACTCAGCCCCAGTCAATTCAAGGCTTTCACCAAAAGACCGTGAGACAATAATCCAGCTTAAACGAATGGGTTGGACTGTCGAGGAAATTGCCCGCCGCTACAAAAGAACCGTCGGAGAGATAGAAATGGTGATTGAAATGGGAATATAAGTTGAAAGTTGAAAACTGAAAACGAAAAATGCCGTGTGCCAGATAAAATATCTTTCACACGGCATTTTTTATAAGAAAAATTTGAAAAACTTTCTATTTTACCTTTCTAGAAGGCATACTGCCCATGATTCAACAGCTCTTCCCTGGCCGACATCGCCTAGTTTTTCGCCGGTTTTTGCTTTTACGAAAATTTGAGTTTTTTCGACTTCTAGAATATTTGCTATTGATTGGCAGACTTGCTCTCGGTATGGGAGAAATTTTGGCTTTTCAAGGGCGATAACGCAGTCCAGATTGACCAGCTTCCAGCCGGCATCTTTTACATCAGACCAGCATTTTTTTAGGAGCAGGGCCGAATCAGCGTCCTTCCATTGAGGCTCGCTCGGCGGAAAGTAAGAGCCGATGTCGCCCAGACCGCTTGCCCCCAGAAGGGCATCAGTGATAGCGTGAAGGAGAAGGTCTCCGTCTGAGTGGCCGGCTTCACCCTTTTCAAATGGAATGATTACGCCACCCAAAATTAGTTTTCTGCCTTCCGTAAGAACATGCTTGTCGTATCCAAGGCCAATTCGAATCATAGTGATTTTAAATCTTCTGGATAGGTGATTTTTTTGTTCTCCGGGTCACCCAAAACGACTTTGACCCTGGAGTAGGCTTCGCCATTTTCGTCCTTGCGTTTTGCGGCGTATTCATCCCAAATTTCGGTGTCGTCGGTAAAAGTTTTTTGGCTCTCTGCAGCGATTCTGTGAGCTTCAAGAATCGGCCGGAATTTGAATACCTGAGGAGTTTGAACGGCCGTAAGGCTGGAACGAAGGAGATGTTTTACGATAAAACCGTTTTCATCGATTTTCTTTTGTGTTTCCGTAGGTTGCAAGCCGGGAACGGCTGCACCGAATTCACAGGCAGCCCGATAGGTAAGCTCGACGGTTTCACCTTTTAGGAAAGGTCTGGCTCCATCGTGAATGAAAACCAGGGAGCAATCAGGAGCCTTTTCTGCGATTGCTTCCAGTGCATCGCGAACTGATTCCTGACGGGTTTTTCCGCCCGGAATAAAAATAAAGTTCGCATTGTAATTTTTAACGAAGTCATCGGCAAAAAGTGCTTCTTTTGATTTTTCCCTGTTTGCCTTTAAGTCTTCTGCATTGTCAGAATTTGGAAAAGTAACGACAACCGTGCTGAAATCAAGGGTGGAAAGGAAGGCCTTTGCTGCTGAAGAAAGTACAGTCCCGCCTTGCATGGGGAGATATTCTTTTTTGATTTTCGTACCAGTTTTGTCGAAACCAATTCGGGCAGAAGAGCCTGCCGCCACAAGAATCAGCGCGAGTTCATCGTTATTCGTCATCGTCACCTTCGTCTTCCATGTCGTTGCCAGAATCTGCCTCGTCAGCGTCTTCGTCATCTGAGTCGTCATTATCTGACTCGTCATTGTCGTCGTTCACATCATCAGCAAATTCGTCATCATCATCATCGTCATCATCGATAATCGGTGATTTTTTTGTTATCAAGGCTCCAAGAGGCTCCAGTTTTGCGTGAAGCATGGCTTCAATTTCTTTTGAAGGCATACCGAGAGCAAAAGCAATTTCGTCTTCAAGCAATTTTTTTGCATTGTCGTAAAGTTTGCGCTCCAAAATAGGTAATTCCTTGACCTTAGAGCGGTGATAGAGACAGCGGACAATACTTACGATGTCAAAAATACTGCCTTTTTTGAGTAAATCCAGGTTCATCTGATAGCGAAGCTTCCAGTCTGATGTAACAGGCTCCATTTCCTGCCCCAAGAGTTCCAGTGCCTTTTTGGCGTCTTCTGCACAAACAATAGGACGGATTCCAATCATTGCGGCATTTGCAACCGGAATCATAACAACCATGTCAGAAACTTCGAGGTAAATCTTGTAGTATTTGACGGTATTCTCACCGACTTTTTTCTCAAAAATCTCTTTGACCTGACCAACGCCCTGGCTGGGGTAAACGACCCGCTGGTCAATGGCGAATTCAATGTTTTCTTCACTCATAGAAAAATATTATATCACAAAAAAACAAAAAAAACTAGGGGCAAGCCAGACTGTCAAACTTTTATTCATAAGTGATTGCATTTATTTGCAAAATTTTCAACATTTTGCTTGATTTTTCAAAATAATTCAGATATAGTAAATCATATTCTTTGGGAAGCAGAGGGCTTCCTGGAAACCTTTTGGTTTCACATATTTTTCATGCGTGTAAACGCTTTTGACTTCGCATAGATTACCGGGCTTCTCCCGATAATGACAATCCACTTTTACAGATTTTTGCGATTCCCAAGGGCAAATGCACGCCATAGGGGACACAAATGGAAAATTTAGAACTTGACGGGCTTCCCGTCAGCAATGGGGAAGTTGTGTCTGCATCTGAGCAGACCCTTTCAGAAAACTCAGCAGAAATTTCAACTGAATCTCAGGTAGCCTCAAAAGGAGCGGAGGAATCAGCTCTTCCTGAAGAAGGAAAATCCGCTTTGGATAACTATGTTGACAGACTCGACCGTGATTATACCGATGAGGAAGATGATTACGAAGAGGATGATTCAATCGAGGATTCTGAAGAAGATGACGGTGAGATTTCTTTCGCAGATTTAGGCCTTGACGAGACTGTTCTTGCGGCCATCGAAAAGAAGGGCTTCAAGCATCCTTCTCCAATTCAGGTTTTGGCAATTCCACGCCTTTTGAATGGAGACGCAAATATTATTGCAAAGGCAAGAACTGGTACTGGAAAAACAGCCGCTTTCGGACTTCCTATCGTTCAGCGTGTTCACGAAGAGAGTGACCATGTAAGGGCCGTAATTCTTGAGCCAACCCGAGAGCTTGCAATTCAGACCTGCAACGAGCTTCAGACATTCACCAGCGGAAAATACCCGCGAACCACAGTTTTGTACGGCGGTGCAAGCTACCGAGACCAGATTCGTGATCTCAAACGAGGCTGTGAAATCGTTGTCGGAACACCGGGCCGCATTCAGGATCACTTGGAGCGGGGAACCCTAAAACTCGACCAGATAGACTATTTCATCCTTGATGAAGGCGATGAAATGCTCGACATGGGCTTCATCGATGACATTGAGCACATTTTCGAGCAGGCAAAGCCGGATGCACGAATCCTTTTGTTCAGTGCCACAATGCCAAAGCCAATCCTTCGCATTGCAGAGCAGTTCATGGGTGATTATGAGGTTTGTGAAGAAGAGGGATTTGTTGAAGAGCCACTTCTCATTGACCAGAAATACTGGTTTGTCCGTGAGGGAGACAAAATCGAAGCTCTCGTACGAATCATCGATATGTCACCAAATTTCTATGGCCTTGTCTTTACCCAGACAAAGAATGATGCTGACAATGTTACCCGAATGTTGGACGAAAAAGGCTACGATGTTGCGGCCCTTCACGGTGATATTCCCCAGGGACAGCGAGAAAAGATTCTTGCCCGCTTCCGAAGCCGAAAAACCCGTGTTCTTGTTGCGACGGATGTTGCGGCCCGAGGTATCGACATTAACGGACTTAGCCATGTAGTAAACTATTCCCTTCCCTATGACGGAGCAACTTATATCCACCGAATCGGACGAACAGGCCGAGCCGGAACCAGCGGAACGGCTATAACATTCGTACGGCCGGAAGAGCGACGAAAGCTCGAATTCCTTAAAAATACGGTGCGAAAGGCTGCAAAGGGCGAGCTTAACGAAGAAGAAATTCCAAGCGTCAAGAAAGTTCTTGAAGTTAAGCGAGAGCGAATGTTGGACACGCTCAAAGTCCAGCTTGGCCTCATGCGAGACCCTGCAGATGTAAAAGACGGAGTTGTCTACATTGGCGGCGGAAAGGCTCAGGTTGAAGGCGAAGATTTGGATAAGCAGGATGACTTTATTCCTGAACTCAAAGCTGTTGATGCAATTTATACGAAAATGGCCGCAGAACTTTGTGCAGGTCAGGACGCACAGGCTGTTTTGGCCGGAATTTTGAGTGTAGATTACGGAAAATCCCTCGATGAATCTCACTATGGCGACATTACGCCGATTCGTCCTCGCGGGGATCGCTTTGGCGACAGAGACCGTGGTGGCCGACGAGGCGAGCGTGGCATGGGTGGCCGAAGAGACCGCTTTGACGGCGAAGAGCGAAGTGACCAGAAGAGGCTCTTCATTCAGCTTGGCCGCCGTGACGGATACAATGCCCGGGGAATCGCCGACTACTTCAGTGATTTGCTGCATATCCCTGGAAAAATGGTTGACCGTATTGATGTCTCAACGAATTTCTCTCTTGTCAGCCTGCCAATCGCCAGTGCAGATAAGGTCCTGGAACTTTCAAAAATAGGCCAGATTCCTCATGTTCATGTTGATTCAAAGAGCGGAAACGGGGGACGAGGCGGAAGAGACCGTGACTTCGATGACTTTGGCGGACGATCTTTCGGAGGCCGAAGAGACAGAGGCGGCTTTGGCCGTGACCGCGACCGTGGTTTTGGCCGGGATCGGGACAGGGGCTTTGGCGGAAGAGACCGTGACCGTGGTTTTGGAAGGAAAACTCATGCTCAGACCGAGCGAAACGGAGCATCTTCTTACAAAAAATCATACAAAGATGAATTCTAAGAATCCTGATTCATAGGAAAATCCCCTTTCAGCAGTCAGCTTGGAAGGGGATTTTTTTTGCAAATTTTCTCCATGACCTTACAAAATTAACAAAAGTGACAAAAACTTGATTGAAAATTCATAGAAATAGGCTTAAAATGATAAATTGATGTCTAGAAAATGCAATCTTTTTTAGGCATGTCTGCTTATATCTCTACGACCTTTGTGTCGTTTAAAGGAGTAACCAATGGAAGAAAAATTTGATTTTACCGTCGAGCAGCTTGGTGAATGTAAGGTTCCTTCACCGATCGAGCTTTCTAAGGAGCATGGCGAATTCCGTGCAAATTATGTTCGAGACACTTCTTTTGTTCGATACAAGGTAAATGTTTTTGATGCCAATTCAACAGAAAATGAGCGAACGGTTGACAACCTCATGCAGAAAGCTGGTCCTCGTGAATTCATTTATTTTAATCCGGCTCATGTAAACGCAGGAATCTGTACTTGCGGCGGCCTTTGTCCTGGTCTCAATGATGTAATCCGAGCTGTTGTGCGCTGTCTTTGGTATCGCTATGGCGTAAAAAGAATCCGTGGCTTCCGATATGGCTTCAAAGGATTCTTTGCTGATTCAGGCTATGACACAGTGGAGCTTACTCCGAAAGTTGTAGACGACATTCACAAGAACGGCGGTTCTTTCCTTGGAACAAGCCGAGGCGGCGGAAACCGTGTCGCTGACATCGTTGATGCGGTTGAGTCACTGAGCATCAACATGCTTTTCATCGTTGGTGGCGACGGAACTCAGCGTGGTGCGCTTGATGTTGCCAAAGAAGTCGAAAAGCGAGGCCTAAAAGTTGCCGTAGTTGGCATTCCAAAAACCGTTGACAACGACCTTCTCTTCATTGACCGCTCATTTGGCTTTGAAACGGCCGTAGAAAAAGCCCGTGAAGCCGTAGATGCAATCCACATGGAGGCTGAGTCTCAGGTAAACGGCATTGGTGTCGTAAAGCTTATGGGACGGGAGTCTGGCTTTATTGCCACATCAACAGCCCTTGCAAGCCACGAGACAAATTTCTGTCTCATTCCTGAAGTTCCTTTTGACATGGACGGTCCTAACGGCTTCCTCTCTCATCTGGAAAAACGCCTTGAACGACGGGGACACGCAGTAATCATCGTTGCTGAAGGTGCTGGTCAGGAGCATTTGCAGTCAACCAACGAAACAGATGCTTCCGGAAATAAAAAACTTTCTGACATCGGTGTATTCCTCTGCAATAAAATCAATGAATATTTCGCCAACAAGAACATTCATGTCAACCTTAAATATGTAGACCCGAGCTATCAGGTTCGTTCTGCTGTCACTACGGCAAATGACTCAATTTACTGTGAGCGATTGGGCAACAATGCCGTTCATGCCGCAATGGCTGGCAAAACCAAGTGCGTAGTTGGTCTCGTCCACGACAAATATGTAATCATTCCGACTGAGATGGTCACCAAAAAGCG
This sequence comes from Treponema sp. UBA4326, assembly GCA_002393835.1. Classification (GTDB taxonomy): domain Bacteria; phylum Spirochaetota; class Spirochaetia; order Treponematales; family Treponemataceae; genus Treponema_D. The sequence goes on along the minus strand of DGTW01000048.1, from coordinate 958 downwards.
AAACATGGTAGACCCGGAAGGCGCTCTCTGGCGTGATGCCCTTGACGCAACCGGTCAGCCAATCCTCATGGTAAACAACATTCAGTCTGTAATTGAGCACATGAAGAAAAAGGCCGCAGAAGGAAAATAAGCATTAAATTGTTACTGAAATAAAAAAAACGGCCTCCCGTCGGGAACGCGCCATCAAACATCGCAGTGAGCAAAGCTCAGGCGAGTTTGTGTCGCAACCCCGACTCCGGCCGTTTTTTTTTATTGCCGTCATAAGTTAATGTTTAAAGTGATACCTATAGTTTGTCGATGAGCATCGAACATTTTCCAGAAGGAATCGGCAATGTCTTTTTCTTCTGGTCGAGGATGTTAATTGTAAAGTAATAGAGCTTTTCGCTTTCCATTTGAATTCCCCAGCCACGAGGCGTTTTGTGGCTCAGAATCGTGATGAGGTTTCGTTTAAGGGAAAGCTTTTCAATGCCCATGATTTCAAGGTTAGGAATTATCCAGTCTACGGTCTTTCGAGGAAGTGAAATTGAAAGGCCGATTACGTTTTCGATCATAAGGGCAATTGTAGACAAGCCGATTGTAATCATGCAGTGCTTGCGAGGGAAGTTCTCGTCGTCAGACTTAATGGCAGGACCTTCCTTGCAGGGCAGGTAGGCTTCGTAAAGGTCGCCTTTGCTTCCGTCGGCCGGTTGCAGGCCCTCAAGAATGAAGTAGAGATGGCGGATGGCACATTCCCTGGCAACATCGTACCTCTGGTATTTTTCGAGTCCTTTGATGACCATAAAATTAAGCTCTGGATATACTGAGCCACGATAGCCTTCGCCATTTTCGCTGAATTCCGGGCTGTCTACGCTGAGGCTTGGGAAAGGATGCTCCGTGCCAAAAGTGTTCGGGTTTGAAATGTGGGCGACCAGACAGTCAGCCTTGTCCGCATTTGGAATTTCTGCCAGAAGAGGCCAGA
>DGTW01000368.1 GCA_002393835.1 Treponema sp. UBA4326 | reverse complement strand
GAATCGGAAAGGCCGGAAATCCTGACACGATGGACGGCGTAACTCCGGGAATGACTGTGGGAGCTTCCACTGAGGCACTTGCGGGCAAGGGCTTGATTTTAACGGCGGGCGGAATCGACACTCATATTCATTTTATTTCGCCTGAGCAGGTCGAGACAGCCCTTTGTTCCGGAGTCACAACGATGATTGGCGGCGGAACTGGCCCCTGCGACGGAACTAATGCAACGACTTGCACGCCCGGAAAATGGAATCTTGAAATGATGCTAAAGGCGGCGGAAGATTTCCCGATGAACATTGGGTATCTCGGAAAAGGAAACTGCTCGAACAAAACGGCTCAGAGCGAGCTTGTGGCCCAGATTAAGGCTGGGGCTTGCGGCCTAAAAATTCACGAGGACTGGGGCACGACCCCTGCCGCTATTGATGCCGCGCTTACGATTGCCGACCTCTACGATGTTCAGGTTTGTATTCACACTGACACTTTGAACGAGGCTGGTTGTGTTGAGGACACTCTTAAAGCAATCAACGGGCGGACGATTCACACTTATCACACGGAAGGAGCGGGAGGCGGGCACGCGCCGGATATTCTCAAAGTGGCGGGGCACGAAAATGTAATCCCTGCTTCAACAAATCCCACGATGCCTTTTACGGTTAACACGCTGGACGAGCACCTGGATATGCTCATGGTCTGCCATCACCTGGACAATAAAATTCCTGAGGATGTTGCATTTGCAGATTCCAGAATCCGCCCGGAGACGATTGCCGCAGAGGATGTTCTTCACGACATGGGGGCTTTGAGCATTATGTCCAGCGACTCTCAGGCGATGGGGCGAGTTGGCGAAGTTATTACCCGAACATGGCAGACGGCCCACAAAATGAAGGAAGAGCGCGGTCATCTTGAAGCGGACTTCTGTGGCAAAAAAGCTGACGATTCGGGTGACTGGGAAGAAAACGACAATTTTAGGGCAAAACGTTATGTCTCAAAATACACGATAAATCCTGCGATTGCCCACGGAATTTCTGAATATGTCGGCTCGGTCGAAGTCGGTAAGATGGCGGATCTGGTTTTATGGAACCCGGCTTTTTTTGGCGCAAAGCCAGACATGGTGATTAAGGGCGGAGCGGTTGTTCTTTCAAAAATGGGCGACTCAAATGCTTCGATTCCGACTTGCCAGCCTGTTTATTACCGGAATATGTTCGGTTTCTACGGAAAGGCAAAATATTTTACCTGCGCGACATTTCTTTCCCAAGCGGCGATTGAAGATAAATTGCCGGAAAAACTGGGGCTTGAAAAAATCTGCCTGCCTGTAAAAAACTGCCGTAAAATCGGTAAAAAAGACATGAAATTCAATGATGCGCTTCCAAAAATCGATGTTGATCCGGAAAATTACCATGTCACAGCGGACGGAGAGATGATTGTGAGCAAGGCCGCCCGTTCCCTTCCGCTTACACAGCGATATTTTTTGTTTTAGGCAAAGAATTGGACATTGAGCGAAGTCGAAATGCCCCTTTAAAAATGATGGTTCCGACAAACTCAACCAACACATTTTAGGAGATTTTATGATTTGCGAGAAAATTCTTGGAAAAATCGGCGAAGAGCAATTTAACGGAAAGAAAATAGATTATGTTGATTTTGAATGGCACGAAACCTATTCAAAACTTCACAGAAAGACTTCAAGGGCTGGGCGAGACCTTGCAATCAGACTGGACGATTCGATTTTAAAGATTGGAATTAAGCCCGGCGATGTTTTTGGAATTGAAGAAGACACTGTGATTTGCGCCGATGTTTTGCCTGTGGAAATTCTGAGCGTGAATGTGGGAACTCCGACATTTTTTAACGGTGCGAAAGTGGCTTACGAAATCGGAAACTGCCATGCGCCACTCTTTTTTGGAAAATCTGACTCGGAACTTGTCACGATTTATACGGAGCCGATGGAAAGACTTTTAAAAGGACTGGTTTCTGGCGGATATTCAGTTGAAGTCGAAAAGCGGACGGAAAAACTCGATTTTTCAAAACAGATTTCTTCGATAGTCGGACATTCACATCATCACGGTGAGCATCATTCCGAAGAACATCACCATGAGCATTGATTTTTTTGAGCTTTTGCAACTGAACGACGCGACTTTTCCGATTGGAAGCTACACTCATTCCTGGGGGCTTGAAACTTTCGTTCAAAAAGGAATCATTCGCGATTCACAAACGGCAGAATCTTATTTTCGCTCGGAACTTGAATCGAATTTTCTGACAAATGATTTTTTGTGCGCAAGGCTTTCCTATGAAGCGGCAGAAAAATCAGACTGGAAGGCAATCCAAGAAATCGACGAAATCTTCAATGCGTCCAAAAATGCAAAAGAAATCCGGGAAGGAAGTAAAAAACTTGCGGCAAGATTTTTAAAAACCGTGGACTTGTGGGGCAGAGCGGAAAACTTGGAAAGCAGGGCGGAAAATCAAGATGGAAATCGCTTAGAAAATCCGTATACTCCGAATCATTTCCCTGTGGCTTACGGCTCGCACTGCGCGCTCTCAAAAATCAGCGAGGACGAAGCTTTAAAGGCATTTTTGTACAGCCAGATTTCAGCGAGGGTTGTGACGGCGGTAAAGCTGGTTCCGCTTTCGCAAAGCCAGGGCCAGAAAATCCTACACTCGCTTTTTACGCTATTCGGGGAAATTTTAGAAAAAGTCATGCGGCTTTCGAAGGATGACCTGTGCCGCTCCAGCCCGCAGAGCGAGATTCTTTCGATGCAGCACGAGTTTTTGTATACGAGATTGTACATGAGTTAGATATTTCAAAACGGTCTCCCATCGGGAACCTGCCACAAAAGTCGCGGTGAACAAGTTCAAGCGACTTTTTGTCAGAACCCCGATTCCGACCGTTTTGCACTTTCTGCCTTTTTTACAAGCTCGCATCGCAAAATAAACATAGGAGAATAAGGAATGAAATTCACAAAAATCGGTGTGGCGGGGCCTGTTGGTTCTGGAAAAACTGCTTTGGTTGAGGCTTTGACCCGCCGGCTTGCTTCAAAATATTCGGTTGGCGTTATCACGAACGACATTTACACAAAAGAAGATGCGGAATTCTTGACCGCACATTCAGTGCTTCCAAAAGAGCGGATTCTTGGCGTTGAAACTGGCGGCTGCCCACACACCGCAATCCGAGAGGACGCTTCGATGAACCTCGAGGCCGTTGACGAGCTTCGAGAACGCTTCCCGGACATTGAACTCATGTTCATTGAAAGTGGCGGCGACAATCTTTCGGCAACATTCAGCCCGGAACTTGTGGACGCGACGATTTTCGTAATTGATGTGAGCGAGGGCGACAAAATCCCGCGAAAAGGCGGACCGGGAATTATGAGGAGCAATCTTCTTGTCATAAATAAAATCGACCTTGCTCCTTATGTGGGAGCAAGCCTTGAAGTGATGGCGCGGGATTCAAAAAAGATGCGGGGAGAAAAGCCTTTTGTGTTCACGAACATCCGCACTGGAGACGGAATTGACGAAGTGCTTGCGTTTCTGGACAGAAATGTGTTCTTTACGGATTTGACAGAATCTAGTCATTCCGAATTTAGTTCGGAATCTTGATATGAACCAGTTCGGAAAAGTCTCCCGGTTTGAACTCACAGCCGCCCGCTCAAAAAACGGCAGGAGTTTCATAAGAGACAGTTTTTTCACTTCTCCATTTAAAATCATGAAGCCCTTCCAAAAAGAAGACGGCGGAATCACGGTCTTCCAGCAATCAGCTTCTCCGGGAATCCTTGCGGGCGACGCTCAGAAACACAATATAATAGTAGAAAAAGGAGCGAATCTTGAAATTGTGAGTCAGTCTTTCGAGAAAATCTTCAAAATGGAAGAAGGCGAAAAGGCCGAACGAAAAATTTCTGCAAGCGTGGGAGAGGGCGGAACTTTGATTTACGCTCCCAATCCCTGTATTCCCTTTGCGAAGAGCAATTTTGTTTCAAGCACGAAGATTTCTCTTTCAGCAGGGGCGAAACTGATTTACGAAGACTGCATTTGTGCCGGCAGGGTTGCCTGTGGCGAAGTCTTTGATTTTAGGGCCTTCAAGAATCTGATTGAAATCCGCCGTGAAGAAAAATTGATTTTCCGCGAGAACTACTTTTTTGAGGGCGGAGAAAAGAAAAATCTTTTGCAAAGTAAAGTGAGCTTTGGAGACTTCACACATTCGGGCACGATGCTGATTTTCGGATTCGAGAAAACTGTTAGGGAAGTGCGGGAGATTTTGGGACTGGAAGAAAAGCTTTTGTACACGGAAGAGTACAGACGTAAAGCCTGCAGGGTGGGGAAAGAGCCAGGTGCGAAGGAGAAAATCTTAATTGAAGCAAGCGAAAGTGACTCTGGGGATATTGTCGTGCGAATGCTGGGAAAGAGTGCTCAGGAGATCCAGGGGGCCTTTCAGGGGATTATAATGCATTTGCAGTAAAAATGGTACAATTAGTCTAAAACTCCCCAAGAAAAGTGTCATTTTTTTTATAAAAGTCCGCATTAAAAATGTATTTTTTTCTTGAAAAGTCCGCATTAAAAATGTATCCTATGAAACATGGAACGACTGATAATCAAGAAACTTGAACAATGGAAAAATTCTCCCAACAGAAAACCGCTTATTCTACGAGGTGCAAGACAGGTTGGTAAGACATGGGTGATGAAAGAACTTGGCAGGCGATATTTTAAAAACGTGGCATATATAAATTTTGACAATAATACTGCCATGAAAGCAGCTTTTGAAATAGATTTTGATATTAATCGACTTATTCTTGCCATTAGTGCTGAAACAGGAGTCTCTGTAAAACCTGATGAAACTCTTATCATTTTTGATGAAGTGCAGGAGGTTCTAAGAGCACTTTCCAGCTTAAAATATTTTTGTGAAAATGCACCAGAATATGCAATAATTGCAGCTGGAAGCCAAATGGGTGTAGCTTTGCACAACGGCACAAGCTTTCCTGTTGGAAAAGTTGATTTAATGACTCTTTATCCATTTTCTTTTACAGAATTTCTTATGGCTTGTGAAAGCGAACAAATGGTTTCTGTGCTGGGTTCTGGTGACTGGCCTTTAATTACATCATTAAAATCAAAATTTATTACCAGAATGAAAGAGTATTTTTATGTTGGCGGTATGCCTCAGGCTGTACAAACTTTTATAGATGAACAGGACTGGTCAAAAGTTCGCGATGTTCAAAATAATCTTCTGGAAGTATATGCACAAGATTTCTCAAAACATGCTTCGAGTACGTTTACTACAAGGCTGAATCAAGTCTGGTCTTCATTACCTGCTCAGCTTTCAAAAGAAAACAAAAAGTTTATGTATGGTCAAGTAAAGAAAGGTGCCCGTGCAAAAGATTTTGAACTTGCAATACAATGGCTTTCTGATTGTGGGCTTATTCATCTTGTACATAGTATTTCAAAACCTGGCTACCCCTTAAAATCTTATGAAGAACTGGATTCATTTAAAATCTATATGAATGATATAGGACTTTTGTGTGCCCTTGGAAATACTGACATAAAAACTATTCTTGATAACAATGCTTTTTTTGTAGAGTTCAAGGGGGCAATAACAGAACAATATGTATTACAGCAGATTCTTTCCTGTTCTGATTTTAAGCCCTTTTACTACTCATCTCCAAATTCTTCAGGGGAAATAGACTTTATAATTCAGTTCCAAGATCAGATAATTCCAATCGAAGTAAAATCCGCCGAAAATCTTCAGGCAAAAAGCCTAAAAGCCTTTCACCAGAAATATAACAATCGGTATTCTATCCGCACTTCGCTCTCTGATTTTAGACTTGATAACTGGCTCACAAATATCCCTCTATATTCGATATGCCTGATGAAAAATTTTTTGTTGGATCAGCAAGAATCCAACAAAGAGAAAGTCTAATGTCAAAATCAGCCAAGAATGTAGTTGAATTTCATCACCCAATCACCATCTTCGACTGAATCAAAGCGGAGTCTGCATTTTTTGTCAGCCCCTCCAGGGTGATTTCGCCTTTATCCATGACATAATAGCTGTCACTCACTTCAAGAACGAAATCCAGGTACTGCTCGACAATCAGAATCGTGATTCCCAGCTCTCTGTTTACTTTTTGAATTGCCGTTGCAATGTCTTCGATAATTGATGGCTGAATTCCTTCGGTCGGCTCGTCCAGAATCAAAAGTTTTGGATGGCTCACGAGCGCTCTGGCTATTGCAAGCTGCTGTTGCTGACCACCGCTTAAATTTCCGCCCTTGCGCTTCAAAAAGGTCTTTATAATTGGAAATAATTCAAAAATCTCCTCTCCGATTCTGCCTTTACCGCCCTTTTCTTCAAGTCCCAACGCCAGATTTTCCTCAACCGTAAGCTGCGGAAATATTTCCCTGCCTTGCGGGACATAGCCGATTCCAAGACTTGCACGCTCGTAAGTTTTTTTATGACGGATTTCTTCACCGTCAAAAAGGATATTTCCACCTGTCGTTTTTACCATACCCATTATGCTTTTTAGAGTGGTGCTTTTTCCCACACCGTTCCGCCCAATCAGACAGACAACTTTTCCGTCTGGAACTGAAAGGGTCAAATTTGGAATTATATTGCTTTCCCCATACCATGAAGAGAGATTCTTTATTTCAAGCATTTTTTCTTTCCTCCGAAATTTCTGATTCTACCTTTTGTCCGCTTTTATGGAATTTTCCTCGCCCAAGATAAACCGCACGAACCTTCTCATCAGCAAGCACTTCATTGGCGCTCCCTTCTACAAGAATTTTTCCCTCGTGCATTACGGTCACTCGGTCGGCGACTGCACGCACGAACTCCATATCATGCTCAACTACTACGACAGCGTATTTTTCAGCGATTTTTCTGATAAGCTGCCCGGTTTTTGTCGTCTCTTCTTTGCCCATTCCTGCGACCGGCTCATCAAGAAGAAGCACTGTCGGCTCCTGCACAAGAAGCATTCCGATTTCCAGCCATTGTTTTTGTCCATGGGACAGAGAAGAGGCCTTTTCGAATTTTTTATCTGTCAGGCTGATGAAAGCTAAGATTGATTCGATTCTTTCTTTTTGTTCTTTTGAAATTTTAAAAAAGAGGGAGGAGAGTACATTCTTACTTCCTTTCAGAGAAATTTCCATATTTTCCCAAACAGTCAGGCTTGTAAAAACAGACGGAGCCTGAAATTTGCGTCCGATTCCTTCCTCAACGATTTCTGATTCTGAGAGTTTTGTCAAATCGATGTTGATGGATTTTCGTATACCAAAGTCGATTCCGCCGTGATAAAGTATTTTTCCGTTTGAAGGATGTGTTTTCCCGCAAATTATGTCGAGCAGCGTGGTTTTGCCCGCACCGTTTGGTCCAATGAAAAAGTGAACGCTATGAGGCAGGATACTTGTGCTTACATTGCTAAGAGCCTTGAATCCATCAAATTGTACAGAGATGTCTGATATTTCGATTACGGGAGTCACCCGAAATTTCTGATTAGTCATAAATCAACCTCCTGTCTTTATTGTCTTTTTGTACATGCGAATGACATTTTCTTTAATTTCTCCTTTGCATCTGTAAATACGCCGGTAAGTCCCCGAGGCAAAAAAAGAACGACGATAACGAAAATTGCACCGATAAAATATGACCAGATTTCAGGAAAAGTTTCGCTGATCATGGTTTTAGTCAAATTAACCAGAAAGGCTCCTATGACGGCACCGATTAAGGTTCCTCTGCCTCCCACCGCAACCCAGATTGCCATATCAATTGAGTTTGACACGCTCATTTCCGAAGGTGAGATAATTCCGCTGAAAGGAACAAAAAGTGCCCCTGCGATTCCTGTGAACAGTGCGCTAAGGACATAAACGAAGGTCTTGTAGGCCGCAGTTTGATAGCCGGAGAACCTTGCCCTGTTTTCGCCGTCACGAATTGCCACAAGAACCCGGCCACATTTTGTCTTCATAATCGCCGAGAAAACCATATATGTGATTATCAGGAAGAAGAGGGAGACATAATACCACATTAGCTTTGCCGATTTTCCCGCAATAGGAAGACCAAAGAGAGTCGTGAATTCTGTGATTCCGTTTGTTCCGCCTGTGTATTGCTGAAGACCGACGAAGAGAGTGACAAAAACAAGAGCCAGTGCTTGTGAAAGAATTGAGAAATAAACTCCTTTAATTCTGTTCATGAAAGTAAGAATTCCAAGCGCAAAGGCGAGGAGTGAAGGCACAAGAATTATCATCATAATGGCCTCTGGTGCATTCTTGTAAAATTCCCAGAACCAGGGAAGCGTTGTCCTTCCGCTCCAGCTCATAAAATCGGGTAGATTTCCCTTGCTTGCGACGAGTTTGAGATACATTCCCATCCCGTAACCGCCAAGACCGAAGAAAACTCCATGACCGAGACTCAAGATTCCCGTGTAGCCCCAGATTAAGTCGATGCTGAGGGCGACAATCGCATAGGTTATGTATTTTCCTGCAAGACTGACCCTGAATGGCGATAGAAAAAGGGGGAGAAGGGCAACAATCAGGACGATTAATGAAAAGGCGATATTTTTTCTTTTTGGATTTAGACCGTCGATTGAAGTTTCGCTGCCGTAAAGCGTAGCCTTATAAAGAGCAGATATTTTATTTTTTAGAATCATATTGACCTCACTTTCTGAAAATGCCGCTAGTCATCGAGAGAACGGGAATGAATCGTGAACAAGCCCTGAGGTTTTTTCTGAAGAAACATAACCACAAGAATCAGGACTATTGCCTTTGCAATGTTGGCCGAAGTTCCAAACTGAATGAAAGCATTGCTCATTCCGATGAGAAGCGCTCCTGCGATTGCTCCAGAGAGTTTTCCGACTCCGCCCAAAACAACGACCATGAATGCGTCGATTATGTAGTTTTGTCCCAGAGAAGGTCCGACAGAGCCGAGCAGACAGAGAGCACAGCCCGCCACACCAGCCAGCCCGGAACCAATTGCGAATGTGAAGGTGTCGATTCGATTCGTTTTGATTCCGAGACACTGTGCCATGGCCCGGTTTTGCATTGTGGCACGAACTTTTTTTCCGTAAGATGTCTTGTACATCAAGAGGTACATGAAAACGAGACAGGCAGCAACAAGAAAAATTATGAAAAGCCGCTTATATGTCATGGCAAGTCCAAAAATCTCAAGATTTCCGTTAAGCACTGACGGTGAGCTTACATTGACATTTGGTGCTCCGAAAATTGAGCGGGCAAGCTGCTGCAAAAAGAGGCTCACGCCCCAGGTCGCAAGCAGGGAATCCATTTCGCGGCCGTAAAGCCTTTTTATGACGAGCCTTTCAAGAATGCAACCGAAAAGTGCCGAGACAAAAAATGAAAAGACAATCGCCACAGGATAATACAAATCAAAAGCCGAAGGGGGCAAAAAGGCGATAAAAAAATTCTGCACAAGAAAAGTAGTGTAGGAGCCAATCATAATGAACTCGCCGTGAGCCATGTTGATGACCCGCATCAGTCCAAAAGTAACTGACAGGCCGATTGCCGCCAGCAGGAGAATTGAGCTAAGACTAATTCCGTTAAATAAAATGGTAAAAAATGTATTCATAAAAAATCCAGTCATTGTTGCAAAAAAGGGGGCGTTGCGGGGGTGCGGTTCAGGCCCAGCCTTCACCGAGACTCGACTAAAAACTTGCCTCGCAAGTTTTTTCGCCTACGGCGACCGTCTCCCTACCCCGCAGAAAGGGTAGCGACCAACGAAGTGGGCGCAAAGGGGAAGGCTTTCCCCCTCATTTTTTATTCCTCGCTGCTAATGTATCTTGCCGCAATTGGCCTTAGAAAAGCAAGCAGGGAAATAGTCACTGCCCATTTTATTAAGTCACCGGGAATAAAGGGGATAAAGGTGAGGCGAAGTGCGTTCTGGAAGGTCTGTGGCTTTCCCTTTCCTGCCATTACATGCATGAACCATGGAATTCCCGGAAGATAGACCAGGGCATAGGCTATGAGTGAAAAAAGGACGATTTTAATGACAAGCTTTGCGTCTTTTTTTCTTTCGGTCAGTTTAGGACTGCCTAAAGTCATTCCCAAAAAGAGGGAGCCCAATGCGTATCCCAGCATGTATCCGCCAGTAGGGCCTAAAATTATTGCCAGACCGCCGTGTGCGTTTGCAAAGACCGGAATTCCCACGGCTCCAAGGATAATCCAGATTAAGACTGAAAGTCCGCCCCAGAAAGAGCCGAGGACTCCTCCCGCAAGAATGGCGAAAAGGTTCTGCACTGTAATCGGAACTCCGCCCGGTAGTGGAATGGCTATTACGCAGCCAATGGAAATTAAGGCCCCGAAGAGGGCTGTGAAAACGAGTTTTTTTGTTTTCATAAATTGTTAACCTTTTGTTATGTAAGATATGTTAACAATCTTACAGGTTCCACTCGTTCCAGTCAATAGCGAAGGTGCTTGAGTAATTTTTGCAGACTGAATCCCACTGCTCGTACCATTGGATTTCGTGGGGAAGCAGGGAGAGGCTGAATGCAGAAAGGTAGCTTTCCTCTTCTTTTTTTTGCTTGCAGGCAAAGAAAATATAGGCGAAGGCAAGAAAAATCAGACTCCAGGGAAGCCAGTCTCCGTACATGGCGTAAACCGTCATTTCCCTCTGGTAAATGGGTACCTTGCAGGCGAGGGCGTCTTCGGTGAAGAGGGGAAGATCGGCCAGGACTTTGCCCCTGGGGTCAATCACGCATGTGTATCCGGCGTTTGCACTCCTGATGGTGGTTGTCCTGAATTCGATGGAGCGGTAGTGGGCCACGACGAAGTGCTGGATTTCGGCTGATTCTGTCTTGGACCATGAGTCGTTAGTTATGTTGACGAAAACTTCGCTTCCGCAAAGGTAGAGTGCGCGGCAGACTTCATGCGCGGAGTCGTCGAAGCAAATTGGGGTGGAAAGCACGGCTGTTTTTGGCACTGTCTTTTCCTCTTGCCCTGCAATCGAGATGATTTTGTATGGCTCGTTGTCAATGTCTGAGTTGTTGAGGGGGATTTCAAAGAGGACTGGGCGCTTTCCGGGAGTCCAGCCGTAGGAAAAACCCACCATGCTTTTGATTATCGACCTGACTTTCTCGTATTGTCGGAGGGGAATCAGCTCGGCGAAGGGAACGAGATGCATTTTTGTGTAGGAGCCTGAGAATTTTCCGTTTTTGTCGAAGAGAAGGGCAGAGTTTCCGTATTCGTGAAGCTCGTCATTGAATACCACGGGTCCCCCGATGATGAAGGGTGTCTGAGTGCCCTTGATGAATTTAATCAGCGGCTCATCGGATGGGAAAAATTTGTAGTATATTTCGGCCGGGGGAAAGCGTTTTGAAAGAACTGCCTCGCTCCATACCACGAGGTCGCAGCTTTTTCCTCCGTCATAATTCTTTTCGAGAGCTTCCCTTGTTATTTTTTCAGCCAGAAGGATGTTTTCCTCTTCAACCTTGCGGTGGGGATTCCTGTTCTGCTGGACTAGAAGGGTGTTCATGTTTTTTATTGGTTTTCGCTCCAGGGTCAGCTGGTAGATTCCGTAGCAAAGGGAGAGGGCAAAGAGGGCAAGGGCTGTAAAACAGGTCTTTTTGTAGGAAACGAAGATTTCATTTTTTGCTGATGAATTGGCAAGGCGTGACAAAAGAAGGCTTCCTTCTCCGAGAAGGGCCGAAACCATGGCAAAAAGGAAGCTTACGCCGTAAACTCCTGTGATGTCGGCTATTTGAGTGAGCCATTCCCACTCGTAGGCGCACATTGAAAGAGTTCCCCAGGGGTAGGCCAAAAAGCCGGTTGACTTGCAGTATTCCCAGATTGTGTATACGGAGGCGAACCAGAAAATCCTGAATGGGACGGCAAAATGGTTCAGTCCGGAATCTTCTGAAAGTAGCTCCGATTTTTTTGCGAAAAGGCGGGGAAAGTGAAAGGCCAGGGCGAAAAATCCCTCGAAAAAACCTGTGCCGAGGTCAGAGGCTCCAAGGGTGAATATGGCGAAGCCGGCAAAATTTCCCAGCCAGAAACTTGACAAAAGATGGGTTATTGAGCCGTGGAGGAAGCAGAGAAAAAATGACCAGCCGTAAGATTTTGATGTTGAGAGAGCGACATAGAGGGGAAAAAGTGCGAAAAGCCCGATGAGTGGAGAGCCGAAAACAAGATATTCGTTGGGAATGGCGAGGGCGAGGATAAAGCTCGATAGAATCGCACAAAAAATTTGTAAAAATCGAAACATTATGCTATTATTCTATAAAGTTGCGTTTAAAAAAGCAATTGTGCTTGAAAATGAACAGCGGTGGGGGGTCTATGGATCTTGTAAAAGATATTCATAAGTCTGAATACGGTCATTCTCCGGATGTGCTTGTTTGCACTCCAGGTCGATTTCATCTGATTGGCGAACATTCCTGGTTTTTCAGGG
>DGTW01000047.1:6428-6847 GCA_002393835.1 Treponema sp. UBA4326 | reverse complement strand
AAAAGGAAATGACACAAAAAGAACGACGCACATATTTGATAAGTGAACTTCTCAAAGAAGATAAGGGTAGTGCCGGATTTAAGCTGGGGCTTGTGCCTGGAAGCGATGGCCACTTTGTAATTCCAGCGGCTGAAAAGGAGCAGCGGGATTTACTCAGGTCGCTGATGAATGTGCGTGAGCCTCTGCCGATTTCAGATGACTTTTTGAAAATCCAGGATGAGTACCTGCAGCAGGTAAATAAAGAGCGGGGGATTACGGATATTGCGGACTTAAAGCCGACAGAAGGGAAGCCAATGCTTTACCTCTGGCAGGGCGACATCACTACGCTCAAAGTTGATGCAATCGTCAATGCGGCAAACTCTGCTCTGCTGGGATGTTTTGCGCCGCTTCATATCTGCATCGATAACTGCATCCACACC
>DGTW01000047.1:0-6275 GCA_002393835.1 Treponema sp. UBA4326 | reverse complement strand
CCTTTAATCTTCCAAGCCGCTATGTCTTGCACACTGTCGGGCCCATTATTTATACGAGGGTAGGGGAGAGAGAAAAACTCCTTCTTGCTTCCTGCTACAAAAACTGCCTCGCGGCTGCCGCTGAAAAACGGCTTGAATCAATTGCTTTCTGCTGTATTTCAACAGGAGTTTTCAGATTTCCGGCCGACCTTGCCGCTCAAATTGCAGTGGAGACAGTTGAAAAATGGCTGCTAGAAAATCCGGATTCCAGCGTGAAGAAAGTGGTTTTCAATGTTTTTGGAAATAAGGATTTTGAGATTTATAGAAAAGTGCTTTTTCAGTCAGAATGAGCTTTTCCCTGAGTAAAATCTTTTGAAAAATTTGCATATCAGAATTCGTAATAATAAAACTTGTATGATATAAATTTTTTTATGATTCAGTTGAATACCAGAAAAAATCCATTGCAGGTAAGCAGCTTATGGTGGGCGGGGCAGAAAAGCCCCGATTATTTAAATATTATTTCCCATACTTTCTCTAACCTTTACATTTGATACCATTATTTTCAAACGTATCTTTGACTCCCTCTGTATATCCCGCTCCCCTTTGTGTAAGCAAGTTCTTGTTGGATGCCTTTGAATCGTAACCTTTTTTCCAGCAAACAGCACCGACTGTTATAATTGCAGCAGTTCCGACGACGATAGGCCAGTTTTTCTTCATCCAGCTTCCAAAACTGCCGCCTGCTACGGCTTCAAGATCATCTTCTGAAAGATTTTGAATGCCATCGGAATCTTCTGATTTTGAAAAAGATTTTTCTGCTTTTTTTTCTCATCGTCAAAGCTCTTTTTGAGCACTTCATAGTCTACATCAGGGAATGCCTTGCAAATATTGCTCAGTGCTTCGTCAGGTGTGCCTGAAGTTTTGATGATTCTTTCTATTTCTTTCTGAATTTCTTCTTTTGTATTAGTCATGCTCTACCTCCTTGCGATTGTGCACTTTTATCTGTGTTTTTACTACAGACTCCATGCTTCTTAAGCTTTTATTGTTGGTATTAATTTTTTCGCTTCATTCATTCCTTCACCGTATCCCAGGTCATAAGCTCTATTTGCTTTTGTTTTTCCGGCAACTTTACCTTCGTTGTACATGACACATCCTACTGGAACACACAAAGCGAGAAGGGTAAGTCCGGCAACCAGCTCTTTGTTTTTGCTGATCCAGCTGCTTACGCTTCCCCCGGCTACGGATTCCAAATCATTGTCAGAAAGATCCTGTGTTTCCTCGCTGTCTTTCGCATTTTTTTCAAGCGCTTCCATAAAACCGGCTTCATTAAAATCTGGATAGTTTGATTTTAAGGTCCTGCAAAGACTGTCAATATTTCGCGCAGTATCTATAATACTTTCAACTTTTTCAAAATTGATTTTGGCAAGTTGTTCTTCTGTTGCACCTGCCTCAAGCAGTTGTGTAGTGATTTTATTTTTGTCCATGACCATACCTCCGTGACTTTACCTTTCTCTTATTTATACTCCGAACATCAGGAAAATGGCTATTTTTATAAAAACAAATGTCGGCCGGGCGGGGCAAAAATGTCTCTACTTGGTTTTGTTCACCAGCTCATAACTGATTTCTGTAAGCTGGCAGAGTTTTTCAAAATCGGTGGCGGCGGTGAGAAGGACGGTTATCCAGTGTTTTTTGTTCATGTGCCAGGCGGGAAAGATTGATTTTTTGTCGATGAGTTCCTGGATTTTGTCATCTGGAGCCTTCATGTTTACAACCCAGACTTCTTCTTCGCCTGTAAGCCCCAGCTGCCGGTATTTTACTTTCATCACTAGGGCAAACCATTTTTCATTTGGGCAGCGGAAAACGCAGTAATCGGGAGTGTCAGGCCAGGGAAAATCAGGGAAGGCGGAAAAGCGTGATTTAATCCATGCGACATATTCATATTTTAAATCATGTACTTCAAAGTAGGATGATTTTAGCTTGTCAACGAGTTTTTGGACTTCTTCCCGAAGGGAGGCGACAAAAGCTCCCTGGCTTCTGGGCATGTCAAAAAGCGGGTATTTTTCGCCGGTGGATGAATCGAAAAGCTGGACGACGAGGCTTTGTGAGGCTGGGGAGAGGGCAAAATCTGCATAAAAGTCCCCGTTTGAGACAGGCAGCCGCAGAAAATAGTTTGAATCGTCGTTTTTAGAAAAATCGGCGGCTTTTAGTGAGTCAATCTTAATTTTTGCCGAACGAAAAATGTAGCTGTAATCCATAGTGGGCCTTTAGAAAAGTTTAATCAAATGCAGATATTTTAGCATGAATTGGAAAAAAATGCAGTGTCGGACAAGCGATAGGAAGGGCGAGCGTAAGCGAGTTGCGGAACAGCGTGGAGCAATGGAGCCGAAAGGCGGAACCCTGGATAGCGCGGTTTTTGCCCTAACTGCCGGAAGGCGGGCGGGGCAAAAATGGCCCCTGCAAAGGAGTCACTCTCTGCAGAGGCCTGTCAATTATCAGGTTTTGAAAAATTACTTCAGATTTACTTCAAAAAAGGCCTGCAATTTTTCCCAGGGGATGAAGTTGCCTTTTCCGCCATCGTAGAGGTCGCAGTGGGTGGCTTCGGGGATAATCATCAGTTCCTTGTTGGCCGTGTATTTGCTGTCTTTTACCATATTATTGTAGGCAGTTTCTCCCATGTAGCGGCTGTGGGCTTTTTCGCCGTGGACGATGAGGACAGCCGAGCGGATTTCGTTGGAATATGTCAGAAGACTTGTGTTCATAAGACTTGTTGATGCGGTGCTTGCCCAGCCCATGTTGGAGTTGAGTGAGCGGGGATGGTAGCCGCGGTCGGTCTTGTAGTAGTCCCAGTACTGGCTGAAGAAAGTGTCTCCTTCGGGGCGATTTTCGGGAAGTCCGCCTACAGTGGGGTAGTTGCCATTTGCAAAGCTTTCTGTGCGGGCCTTATTTACGGTAACGCGAGCCTGGTAGCGTGATTCCTCATTGTCGTTTTCGTCGAAGTAGCCTTTGTTTGCGATACGGCTCATGTCATACATGGTCATTACCGCAGTGGCCTTGATTCTGGTGTCGATTCCAGCGGTGTTCAGAGCCATTCCGCCCCAGCCGCAGATTCCGATGATGCCGATTTTTTCCGGGTCTACATTTGGCAGGTTTGAAAGAAAGTCCACTGCCGCCTGAAAGTCTTCCGTGTTGATGTCCGGGCTGTTCATGTAGCGGGGCTGACCACCAGATTCGCCGGTAAAGCTTGGGTCAAAGGCGATTGTGAGGTAGCCGCGTTTTGCCATTTCGTGAGCATAAAGACCAGAAGCCTGTTCCTTGACCGCTCCAAAGGGACCTGCCACTGCGATTGCCGGAAGTTTGCCGCTTGCGCCTTTTGGCGTGTACATATCCGCCGCCAGCGTGATTCCAAAGTGGTTGGTGAAAGTGACCTTTTTGTGTGAAACCGAGTCAGACAGAGCGAAAGTCTTGTCCCATTTTTTTTCGAGCTTAAGTTTTTCCATTTTTACCCCGTTTTTCGCATCTTTTGCGAATGCAGTTGAAAGTGAAGCCAGAGCAAGAGCCGTGGCACAAAGAAGTTTAAAAGATTTCTTCATAGAATACCTCCTATGTAAGCAGAGACCGTCTTTCCTTCCGCGCTCGAAGCATAGCTTCGAACGAGATTCGCCTAAAAACTCGTCTCACGAGTTTTTTCGCTTCGCGACCGGCTCCCTACCTCCGTGATGTTTTTAAGATACTGGAATGGGGGGAATATTACAAATACTTTGTTTTTATGGGGATTTATGCTTTTCAGGCATAGTTTACTAGGTTCGACTGAATTCAGGCCAAGCTTGGTTAGAAATAAAAACTTGACACCATATATAACACCACTTATAATCAAATCATGGCGCAATGGAAAAAGTTATTAAGCAGGATAAAAACGCTTGATAAGAATATGCGGTTTGCAGAAATCAGTAAAATCCTGCAAAGTTATGGGTATGTTGCATCACAACCAAAAAGCGGTAGTAGTCATTATACTTTCCGAAAACCTGGTTGTAATCCTATTACCATTCCGAATCATGAGCCTATAAAAGTCGTTTATGTAAGAATGGTAAAAGAAATAGTTGAAGCGGAAGATGCAAACAAAGAAGAGGAGGACTGATATGAGAACTTTTGAAGAATATATGAAATTGCCTTATAAATTGGAAATAATTCCAGATACAGAAGAATCAGGTTTCATCGCTGCATATCCAGAACTTCCTGGTTGTATTACTTGTGGAGAAACTGTAGCTGAAGTCGTTGCAAATGCCGAAGACGCAAAAAAAGCATGGTTAATCGCTGCAATAGAAGATGGGGTAGAAATCGCAGAACCAGAAACCGCAGATTCCTATTCCGGTCAGTTCAAGCTTCGTCTTCCAAAAACTTTACACAAAACACTAGCTGAAGATTCAAAAAAAGAAGGCGTAAGTATGAATCAATATTGCGTGTACCTCCTTGCAAAAAATTCAGAAAAAGAACATAGTGCTATTGCAAAAAAGCAAGATGTGCTCGTATAGCAAAACCCCAAACTCCGCACAGCCGCAAAGGGGAACGCCCATATTTATGCTTAAAAGGCATAGTTTACGCTTTTTTTCTGTGCTATACTCTCTTTTATGGAACTTCGCGTATTAAAATATTTCATTACAATCGCAGATGAGCAGAATATGTCCAGGGCGGCAGAAATTATTCACATCACGCAGCCCACTCTTTCACGGCAGATTATGGAGCTTGAAGAGGAACTTGGGGTGAGGCTTTTTGAGCGCAACCGGCAGAACCGGAAATTTATTCTGACTGACGAAGGTGTGCGTTTTTACAATTACGCGGTTCAGATTACGGAGCTTTCGGAAAAGACGGTTCAGGAATTCAAGACCAGCCGCTCACAGGTTTCGGGAAGGATTTACATTGGGGCGGGGGAGACTAAGGCGCTTTCTGAACTTGCCGGGGCTTTTAAGAAAATTCGGGAAAATCATCCTAAAATTGAGGCCAGTCTTTTTTCCGGGGATGCGGGAATTATCTGTGAGCGGCTGGACAGGGGACTTTGTGATTTTGGACTTTTTATCGGCTTTAAGAATGTGGAAAAATATAATCATCTGACTCTTTTGCAGAAAGACCGCTGGGGCCTGCTTACCCGCAAGGACAATCCGCTTGCAAAGTACGACTGTATAAAAAAAGAAAATCTTCTGGAACACTACGAGCCTTTGTTTTTGTCCGAGCAGGCCACAAAGCACGGGGAACTTTTGCACTGGTTCGGCGGTTCCATGGAAAAATACAACATAACCGGCTCTTACAATCTGATTTACAATGCCAGTATTTTTGCCAGGGAGAATATCGCTTCCTGCATTACGCTGGAGGGCCTTTCCGACATTTCTTCAGAAAGCCAGCTCTGTTTTGTTCCGCTAGAGCCTGCCATCTACAGTGAGATTTACCTTGCTTGGAAAAAAGACCGGGAGCTTTCTGCGGCAGCGAAGATTTTTCTGGACGAGGTTAAGCAGGCTAATGAAGGGCGATAGGGAAGGCTAGTCGGAATGATGAATTAAAGAAGGCCTCTCAGGTATTTTATCATCAGAAACAAATCGTTCGATTGTCATGTGAAGGTCGTATTTTTCGCGGAGGGCGGCGATTGTTTTCATCATGGGGCTTGCGTGGTGCAAATCGATGGCCTCCTGATTTTCCCAAGAATCGATTAAGAGGATTGTGTCGCTGGGATTTGGATTGTCCTCGCAGGACTTTTTCTGCCCGCCAGCTCTTTTGTTTCCGCCGGCTGTAGTCTCGTCAAAGGGAAGATAATACTCATAGCGAAGGTTGCCTTTTTCTGCACGGATTTTTTCAACGGTTCCGCTGGAAATCATTTCCCTTGCAAAGGCCTGTGCGGCACCATTTTTTCCTGTGTAACGAAGATTTACTGTGATTGCCATTTTTCCTCCCGTTTTAGCGTTTCTTTTTCAAGCAGGTCGCCAGAAGATGGGAAATCGTTGCGAAAAGTACGATGATTGAAATGTAGTCCAAGGCAAAAAGAAGATATCCCCGTTCCAAATCAAAGAAGAAAAACTGCTGCCTCAAAATCAGATACTTCCAGACTCCCCGGATAATAAAGGCGTAAATGCCATAAAGGCAGGCTAGGGTAACAAAAATACGGGAGATGATTTTGCGGGCTGACTTTTTCGAGCCGTTTTCTTCTTCAGAATTTCCGTTTTTAGTGAGCGTGCTGTCATTTCCGGCATTTTTCTTCTGTTTTATCTTGTTCGCAATTATTCCTGCGTGCAAACCGATGTGCAGCGACATAAAAA
>DGTW01000170.1 GCA_002393835.1 Treponema sp. UBA4326 | reverse complement strand
GAGCCGACATACGATGATCGCAAGCTGAGCACCCTCCTGGACGCTGCCATTTGGTATGCCAATTATATTTCGGGGGGGAGCCTTGATATTGCGATTGCCTGTGAGGGGGATTCGTTCGACCTATGACAGAAAACGAAAGTAATATGGGAGCTTCTCTTTCCATGGATTATCACTTCAGTGAGCGTGAGATTCGTCAGCTTGCCCGCTTCTTGCGGAACAATCAGGAGACCCTTCCCGACGAGCTTATCAATTTCGCCACTAAAATAGAGCGCGCCATTTATAACTCCATGACCATTGATGAGGCTGAGGCTTTTTATTCATGAGAAAATCAAAATCCAAAAAAAACGGATTCATTACATTCTTGTTCTCTTGTTTGGGCTGCGTGATTCTTGCCCTTTTGGCTTGTTTCCTTGCTTTCCGGCTCTCTCTGTCCGCACCTGATTCCAAAGCTCAGGCCAAGTCTGTGCGCCTTGAGATTCCTTCCGGTGCCAGCATACAGAAAATCGCAGGTCTCCTTGCTGACAAGGGGCTTATCCGGTCTGACAAGGCTTTTTACCTTGCAGCGCGTTTTCCTTTCCTCTCCTTCAGAAAAGAAGTCCCCGTGATGAAGTCGGGCTATTACAGCGTTAATTCCTCGATGGGCGCCCTTCAGATTATGCAGCTTTTTGAGTCTGGTCTTCAGGATTATGCAAAGGTTTCGGTTCCAGAAGGCCTTACTATCCGCAAGATTGCGGCTCTTATGGAAAAAAAAGGAATATGCTCGGCTCAGGATTTTATTGCCGCTTCCTGCAATCCCTCGCTTTTGGAAAGCTATTCTATTCCGGCAGAATCCTTTGAGGGTTTTTTGTTCCCGGATACTTATTTCTTTTCACCTGAAATGGATGCCGAGGCCGTGGTCTCAATCATGGTAGAGTCTTTTTTCAAGCGGATAGCGGAGTTGCCTTATTTTTCTGGCCGTTCGCCGAGCCAGTTTTATGAAGATTTGGTCCTTGCCTCAATCGTCGAGAGGGAGTACCGCCTGGCAGACGAAGCTCCTCTGATTGCGAGCGTTTTCCGCAACCGCATGGATGTCGGTGCAGGGCTTTATTCCTGCGCCACAATTGAGTACATAATCACCGAGATTCAGGGAAAGCCCCATCCGGATGTAATCACCTACGATGATCTCAAAATTGACAGTCCCTACAATACCTATAAGTGGGCGGCTCTTCCTCCATCTCCTATTTCAAATCCTGGAATGGTTGCCCTGAGAGCCGTAGCTGACACCCCAAAGACCGATTATTTTTACTTTACCCTTACGGATTCAAATGCCGGCAGTCATACTTTCTCCAAGTCCTTTAATGCCCATGTGAAGGCCGGTACGAATTTCAAGACAAAAAAATCTGAAAACAACTAAAAAAGGCTTATGGAAGGAATAATTTCTCAGGAGACAAAAGATGCCGTTCTCGCAGCCGCTGACATTGTTAGCGTCGTCAGTGATTATGTTCAGCTTGAGGACAGGGGAAATCAGTGGTTTGGTTGCTGTCCTTTTCACCATGAAAAAACTCCTTCCTTTTCGGTTACCCCGGAAAAAAACATGTATTATTGCTTCGGCTGCCATGAAGGAGGGGACACGATAAAATTCGTCATGGAGATGGAAAAAGTCCGTTTTCCCGAGGCGATAAAAATCCTTGCCAGAAAATTTGGCGTGGAAATTAAGTATTCCAATTCTTTTGCCCCCAGGCAGGAATCCGAGACCGATTCAAAAGAGCTTTACATTGATTTGTACAACCGGGTTGCCGACATGTTTCATTACGGATTGCTGAAGACCGAAGCCGGAAAATTTGCCCTGGATTACATCACCAAGCGTGGAATCTCAATGGCCACGATTGAGAAATTTAAGCTGGGCTATTCGCCTGCTGACAGGAGCTGGCTCAAGAAATTCCTCCGCTCAAAGAATTTCAGTGATGATTTTCTTGCAAAATCCGGGCTTTTCAGCAAAAAGTATCCAGACATAGCCTTTTTCTCCGACAGGCTCATGTTCCCGATTTTTGACAGGCGGGGGCAGGCCGTGGCTTTCGGAGGGCGATTTTTGAGGGGTGACCCGGAAAAATCCCCCAAATACCTCAATTCGGGGGATTTGATTCAGTACAAGAAGGGCGACACCCTTTATGCCTTTAATTTCGCCAAGAATTCAATCCGTGAGAACAAGAAGGTTATTTTCTGCGAAGGATACATGGATTGCATCGCCTACCATCAGTGCGGAATCACTTATGCTGTGGCCCCGCTGGGGACGGCATTGACCGATGACCAGATAAAGTTAGTGCGTGGCTTTGCAGACACCGTGCTGCTTTCATTTGACTCAGACGGTGCCGGTCAGGCGGCAACGCAGAGGGCGATACTCATGTGCAGGCGGCAGGCCCTTACGGTCAAGATTATCCGCCTTCACAATGCCAAGGATCCGGCGGAAATTATGCTTAACTTTGGTTCGGAAACCTTGACGAATGAAGTAAATAACGCTATATTAGATAGTGATTATCTGTTGAGTTTTCTGTCGCAAAAGTACCA
>DGTW01000270.1 GCA_002393835.1 Treponema sp. UBA4326 | reverse complement strand
TATGTTCATCGAAGCCATGGCCGATGCCGCAGTCCGCTGCGGAATGCCCCGCGCCCAGGCCTACACTTACGCAGCCCAGACAGTCTTCGGCTCTGCGGGAATGGTCTTGCAGAGTGGAAGCCATCCGGCAGTGCTAAAAGATATGGTTTGCTCACCGGCAGGCACAACCATTGAAGGCGTCGCTGCCCTTGAAAAAAACAATTTCCGGAATGCAGTGATTGAGGCCGTAAGTGCCGCTTGTGACCGCTCAATCGAACTGGGAAAATAAGTGATTAAATGACGGGGCTTGATGAATCCGTCGAATATAAAAAAACGGTCAGAGCCACAATGGGAAACCACAATGGAAGACCGTTTTTTGATTTTAGCCAGAATTTCAAAAGTCGAAATTCTGGCTATTTGTTAATATAAGCATTAAGCCAATCCAAAGAGACCTGCTGCCAGTTTTTGCATGTGGCATTGGTGTCCTTTGTTTTAAAACCATGTTTTCCGTCCTGGAAAATATGAAGTTCGTAGGGGATTCCCTTTTCGCTGAGTTTCTGGGCAAAAGCAACGCCATTATAATAAGGCTTTACCGAAGAATCATTCTGGGAAAGAACGATAAAAGCCGGCGGAGTCTTTTCATTTACGAGCAAATCTGTTGAAAAGGCAAGCTTTGCCTTTTTTTTGGGTTTTTCGCCTAAGAGAACTTTTCTTGAGCCTGCGTGTGTTCCCTCATCAGACATGGTGATTACGGGATAGCAGAGAATCATAAAGTCGGGCCGGGCATCAAGGTCGTCGATTTCATCAATTTTTGAGCCGATTTTCTCTTCGTATTTTGTGCCGAGACAAGAGGCCAGATGTCCGCCTGCAGAAGAGCCCATTACGCCGATTTTATTCGGATTGATTCCATACTCTGCGGCCCTGCTTCTAATAATGCGGATTGCCCTCTGTGCATCTGCCAGGGGAGCATAAGGGCCTTCATCATGGCCGTCGCCTGGAAGACGATAGTTGAGGACAAAGCAAGTGTAGCCGTTGGCACAGTAGAGCTTTGCCCTGTCTCCGCCTTCCACATCATAAACAACCCGCTGATAGGCACCGCCCGGGGCAATCAAAATCGCAGCACCATTCGGATTTTCCGCCTTGTAGAGAGTCATGTAAGGCTGGGTAATTCCCATTTCTGCCCGGTCATGGATTTCCGGATTTCCGCTTCTTTCGTCAATTTCGTGCTCAACTTTTACATTTTTTGAGCCGGGAGCTGTTTTTTCAGGCCAGAGATAAATTGTCTCCTGGGCAAAAGTTCCCGCAAGGAAAATGGCGGAAGTTAAAATAAGGGCAATAATTTTTTTCATTTCTTTCTCCGTATTAAGTTTTTTTGCATAAAAAATGCCCCCGCAATTGCAGGGGCTTGTTATTAGCGTTAGGGATAGTAGCAGCGGCGAAGCCGTTCGCCGACATCCATGTCGTAACGAGAACTTCATTCTCGCGGCAACTACGGCCTTTTAAGGCACGTGCCCTCTCCATGTCGAAAGCAGATAACGCAGACATGGTTGGCGGGGAATGGAGCGTCAGCGGAACTGCGGATAGCCCGACCCTATGCCAACGGCATAGGGGAACGCCCAATTTAGTTCTTAGCCTTGATGTTTACAATGCGTGAACCCTGAACGAGGATTCGGTATGTTCCAGCAGGTGCATTCTTCAAGGTGATTGTTTTTACAGGATTGTCCTGGTCGAGATTGTCAACTGAAAGAAGAACTTCTGCTTCGCCTCGTTTTACGACTACACAGCGGCTTGGCTCTGCTCCACCGTTACCTGTAACGCCGAATTCAACTGTTGCGGCATCGTTGAGGGTGAAAGCGTACTCAGCCTTTCGTTTTTTCTCGATGTTCTCGATGTTTGCAGATGAGCTGTTGTTGTGATAGATAGCTGTAACGCCGTCTTCTGTCTTGAACTTTGCCTCACCTTTGATGATTTCGAATTTAGCGCCTTTTACTGCACCAACTCCTGAAGGAATCTCGCTTGGCTTTGTGATAACTGTCATGTCTTCGCCGATTTTGCATCCTTTTGGCTTTCCTTTCCAAGACCATGTAGCGTCAACGCTTCCGGCTGCTTTTGGAGAAGCTTTAAGATCAACTGATTCCTGAGCGAAAATCATTCCACCAATTAACAATGCAGCGATTGTCATTCCTACTTTTTTGAACATTTTTTAATGCCTCCTTTATAAAAATGTCTTCACATTAGTATAACACACAGAATGTGACAATGTTGCATATTTTTTGAAATTTTCTGATTTTTATGATAGGATTTTCCCATGGATTTCTTTGAACTGAACGCTTTTCTCAATCTGTCTCAAACGCTTCACTTTGCCCACACTGCTGAAAAAGTGAATCTAAGCCCCTCCGCCTTAAGCCGCCTTATTTCCAGGCTGGAGGACGAGACTGGCACGATTCTGCTCGAAAGAAATAACCGTGAGGTTCGCCTGACCCAGCAGGGGGCGGATTTTGCCCGCTTTGCGAAAAGCTGCCTTGACCAGCAGGAAGACATTTTCAACTCATTCAGGGCCAAGGGAGACGAGATTGCAGGAACACTCCATGTCTATGCCTCAGTCACTGCCTGTTACTCCATTATGCCGCCCTTTCTCAAAGAACTTTCCGACAAATACCCCCAGATTCATCTTGAAATTGAAACCGGCGACCCGGCGGGAGCAATCAGTGCCGTAAAGGAAGGCAGGGCTGAGCTTGCCGTGGCGGCTATTCCTGAGTCAGGTCTGTCTGGCTTCGACACATTGCCCATAAGGCGGACTCCACTGGTTTTTGCGGCCAGCAACGGCACCCAGTATGAAAATGTCTCCGGAAGCCCCCAGGACATTGTTTCATCAGTTCCGCTGATTTTGCCAAAGACGGGCCTGGCCAGGGAAAGGTTTGACACCTGGATTGCGAGCCGCAACGTAAAGCCGGTCATTGCGGCCGAAACGGAAGGAAACGAGGCGATTATGGCTCTCGTTCAGCTGGGAATAGGAATCGGCCTAATTCCTCACATAGTTCTGACAAACGGTCCCTACGAAAAAGGCTTTAGCTGCCTTTCTGCGGGAAATGCCCTGGGCTACTACGAAGTCGGCTTCATACAAAAAAAGGAAATAACGGGAAGCGAGTCCCTGAAAAAAATCATGTATGCGGTAAATGAAGTCCTTGATAAAATGCGGTAAAAGCCATTCTTTAATAGAGAATTTTTTTCATTTTTCGCTTGAACAATTCCTACTTTCATACTAAATTACTAGGCAAATAAAAAAAAGGGAGGTACCCAATGAAAAAAACAATTATCCTAATCACAGCCGCACTTTTTGCCTCACTTGCCCTTGCAGGCTGTCAGAAAAAAAACACTCAGGAACTTCGAGTTTACTCAATCATCCATGACGAAGAAACAGAAGCCCTGACAAAACTCTTTACAGAAAAGACAGGAATACCAGTCAGCTATCTGCGCGCGACAACAGGCGAGCTGGTAAACAGGGTCATCACCGAAAAGAATGATCCTCTGGCCGATATTTTGCTGGGAGGAGCTTCAAGCTATCACATTCAGGCTGACAAGGAAGGAGCGCTGGAAAGCTATGCCTCGCCGCTTGCAAAAAACCTGCCCTCTTATGCTGTGGCCCAAGACAACACATGGACCGGCTTCTGTGTCCTTACGCTGGGCATCGGCATAAACGAAGCAAGATATGCGGAAAAGTTTCCGGGACTTAAGATTCCGGCAAGCTGGGACGATTTGACAAATCCCGCATTCAAGGGAGAAATTGTCCTCACCAATCCATCAGCATCAAGCACGGGCTACCTTTTTGTTCAGAACCAGTTGCAGCGTCTCGGAAAAGAAAAAGGCTGGGATTATCTTCTTGCCCTCACGAAAAATGTGGGTCAGTTTCCCGATTCTGGCAGCGCTCCGGCAAAGCTTTTGGGAACCGGTGAATACGCAATTGGCGTCTCATACCTTCACGCTTTGGCAAAATACAATGCCCAGGGCTTTAATGTGCGGCCGATTGCCCCGCCTAAATCTGTCGGAGATGTTGACTGCGTTTCAATAATGAAGAACACGAAAAACCTGGCGGCCGCAAAGAAATTCGTTGATTTTATCTTGTCTGTTGAGGCTCAGGAGCTTATGAGCCAGTTCACTTTTACGACTCCGGTAAACCCACAGGCAAAAGCTGTCAAGGGAAGTATCCCGATTGCGGACATTGACTTAATCAACTATGATGTACAGAAAGCTTCCAGCGAAAAAGCAGAAGTTCTGGATAAGTGGGTAAAGTCAGTTAAATAATTCTAATGCAGAATGCAAAATATGAAGGGGCAGCTTCTGGAAGTAAGCTTGCGGAAGCTGCTGTATCTGGAAATAAATTTTCTTCAATAAAATTTCTCCATCTTGCCGTGATTTTTCTAGTCACGGCTTGCGTTGTTTTTCCGCTTACCTGCGTTTTAATAACGCCAAGACTAAAAGATTTCATCGGCGTTTTTTCTTCTTCGGTGTGGCGCACGGCCATGCTCAACACGCTGCTTGAATGCATTTCCTCCACGACACTTTCGGTTCTGGTTGGCTACCTTTTTGCCTATGCCGTTATAAAGGCGGACATACCCTTCAAAAAGATTTTTGCCTTCTTTCCCATACTTCACCTTATGACTCCGCCTTTTGTTGGCGGCCTTTCATTTATCTTGCTTTTCGGGCGGCAGGGCTTTATTACAAAAACGCTCCTTGGACTTGATGTTAGCCTCTACGGCTTTCCGGGACTTTTAATTGCCCAGGTTTTGTGTTTTTTTCCCATCGCATACTTAATTTGCTCTCAGGTCTTAAAAAGGGTGCCGCCAAGCCTTGAGCAGGCCGCCCGGGCCATGGGCGCCTCAAAAGCCAGAATTGCCCTAACAGTGACATTGCCACTCTGCGTAAACGGCATTTTATCGGCGGCTCTCTTTATTGCAGTTTCAGTTCTCAGTGATTTTGGCAACCCAATGATTGTGGCAGGCCGTTTCCGGGTGCTGGCGGTGGAAGTTTACACTCAGCTGACAGGCTGGGTCAGTGCCGGGAAAAGCTGTGTTTTGGGAATAATTCTGGTGTTGCCTTCCGTCGCCCTTTTTATCGCCCAAAATCACTTTATGAAAAAACAGGAAGCCAAATTCGCCGTGGTTGGCTCCAAGGCCTCACCCCTGCCAGAAAAGAAATCTTCAGTTCTTACCAGGGTTATTCTCTTTATCTTTTGTGCCTTTATTTCACTATTGATTCTGGCTCAGTTCGCCTCAATCTTAATAGGTTCATTTCAAAAGCTCTGGGGAATCAATACGGCCTTCACCCTAGAGCATTTCAAGATGATAAAAAAATTCAGCCTTGAACTGACGAATTCCATAACTTTCGCCTTTATTTCTGCCCTTTTCGGAACGATTTTGGCAAGCCTTTCAGTTTTTTTCGTGAACAGGACAAATCTTCCCTGCAAAAAATACCTGGATATTTGCGTTCAAATTCCTGCGGCTCTTCCAGGCTCCCTTTTCGGCCTTGCCCTATCCCTTTCTTCAACTTTTCTGCATATCCGGGCATCTTCACTTATGATTGTGATTGCCATGACGGTGGCTTTCATGCCCTTTTCTTACAGAATTATCTCCACGGTTTTCTCTCAAATAAAAATCACTTTGGATGATGCCTCCCGCTCCCTTGGCGCTGACAAAATTCAAGTTTTGACCACGGTTCTCCTTCCCCTAAGCAAGGGCGGCATGTTTTCTTCATTCATCTACGATTTCGTGCGTGGCGTCGGTACAATCAGCTCCGTAATTTTCCTGGTCTCTTTTAAAACCCCTCTGGCTTCGATAAAAATCCTGAATCTTGCGGAACAAGGTGAATGGGGAAAAGCAGCTTCCCTGGCGACAGTCCTTACAACACTCACATTCAGCATACTTCTTTTGGGTAGCATTATACTGAAGATTTGGAGGAAAAAAGAAGCATAATGAGTTTGAGTGACCAGACTTTGCATTTGCCTATCAGCATTTTTCTTAGTATATTTTATACAATATGAATTGGTCCGTTCTGACTTTAAAAGACTTTCATTTTCTCAAAGACTGCCTCCTTTCGGCCGGATTGGAAGGCAGCGACACTTCCCTTGTAAACATTTTTCTTCTTCAAAAAAAATATGACACTAAAACTGCAATGGAAAAGGGATTTTTGTTCCGTTATTACTCTGGAGCCGAAAACCGCACTGGCTACGGCTTTCCATTAAAACTATGCGACCTCAAAATGAGCGAGGAAGACAAAAATCACACATTAAAAGAAGCCCTGGCACTGATTATTCAGGATGCGAAGGAAATGAATCGCGCAGTAAAATTCTGCCTGCTTACGGAGAGTCAAAAGACTCAGATTGACTCGATTTTTAAAAGCTATTTCCCGGACTTCAATCTTGAATGGCAGACAAACCGCGATGACTGCGATTACATCTATCTCAGACAGAATCTGGCAGCCTTGCAGGGAAAAAGCTACCACAAGAAAAAGAATCATGTTTCCCGCTTTCAGAGAATATATGAAGGAAACTGGGAATTCCGCTCACTAAATCTTTGCTCAATTTCCGAAGACATGATTTTCGTTGCTCAGCAATGGCTGGAAGAAAGGCTGGCCACAGTAGAAATGGGCGATGACGACAAAAGAATCCTCAATCTAGAGCATGATATGATAAAGTCTGCTTTGGAAAATAAAAATGATTTTGCCCTTGACGGCGGAGTTCTCTACACAAACGGAAAGCCAGTCGCCATGACCCTGGCCTCTAAAATCTCGGACAAAATGCTTGATGTCCACTTTGAGAAGTGCCTTTCCGAGGCGGCGGCAAACGGAGCTTATGCGGCTGTCAACTGGTGCTTTGCAAATGCTTCTGACAGCTACGAATTCTTAAACCGAGAGGAAGATATGGGGGTAGAAGGTCTCAGAAAGGCAAAACTCAGCTACCATCCTGACAATCTGCTGGAAAAATTTTATTCTGTGTGAGGAAGGGTGATGTTAAAATCGATTTTATCCGGGGAAGACTGCGCGGCCTGTCGTTTCTGTTGTTCTTTTAGGAGGAAGAGCCTTTGGGAAACCCCTCTTTTTGACAAGGCCACAAAGGAAATCCTTGAAAAAAAATATCCTCAGGCAAAGTTTAAGAAAGCCGGAAAAGAAAGCTTTACAGTTGATTTGCTTCACTTGTACAAAAGTGACGACAGCGAGGAAGAGGCAGCCTGTCCTTTTTTAAGCGAGTCTGGCTGCGTCCTTTCAAAAGATGAAAAGCCCTTTGACTGCTCAATCTGGCCCCTCCGAGCCACAAAAATTGAGGGAAAAGTCAAAGTGATGCTGGAAAACACCTGCCCCGCAATAAACCGCCAGTCAATAGAAAATGTCGAAAATCTTGTGAAAAGCGGGCTTGGCAAAAAAATAATTTCCTATGCTGAAAAAAATCCTGACATGCTCAAAGACTTTCAAGACGGCTTTGTAATTCTGGGCTAAAACTTTGCTCACTTGCCAGGTGATAGTAGTGTAAGCCCCATTATTTTAAACACAAATGATTATATTTTAGATATTATTTTACAAAATATGCTTTTATTCTGTTAACAATGGAGGAAAATTTTATGAAAAAAATTGTTTCTATTGTTGCAGGCGTATTGCTTTCATTCTCACTTTTTGCTGAGGGGAGTAAGGAATACGTGAAACAGGAAATCAACGCAAACGATCGCTGTCTGCCTACATTCTATGAGTCAATTCTCAAAAAATGGGAATTCTCAATGGGCTGGAAAGACGGAAATCCAAAGAAATGGAAGAAAGCAGGTCTTGAAAAAGCCCGGGAGCTTATCATTCAGAATGAGGATAAAACACCTTTCGACATGGTAGTAATCGCCGAGGAGCAGAGAGAAGGCTACAAGGCACAGAAAGTTGTCTTCAATATCAGTGCGGAAAGCCGTGTGCTCGCTTACCTTCTTATCCCGGACGGAGCAAAAAAAGCCCCTGCGGCCCTCATGCTCCATGACCACGGTTCAAAATTCACAATCGGCAAGGAAAAGATGGTCAAGCCATTTGGTGATACAGAAGAAGACGCAAAGAAACTTGCTGAGGCTGAGAACTGGGCTGCCCGCTATTTTGGCGAAAGATTTGTCGGCGATGAGATGGCAAAACAAGGCTATGTAGTCCTCAGCTTTGATGCCCTTGGCTGGGGAGACCGCTCTGTAGACGGCTTCAAAACTGGCAGCCAGCAGTCTCTGGGAAGCAACCTCTTCAACATGGGTACGAGTTTTGCAGGAATCATCGCTCAGGAAGACTGCCGGGCTGCTAAATTCCTGGCTTCTCTCCCACAGGTAGACAAAAAGAAGGTTGCCTGCGTTGGATTCAGCATGGGTGGCTTCCGCTCATGGCAGCTTGCCGCTCTCAGCGATGACATTACGGCCGGCATTGCAGTCTGCTGGTTTGGAACGATGAAGGGCCACATCAAGATTGGTGACGGTCAGCTCAAAGGAAATTCTGCATTCTCAATGCTTCACCCGACAATCGCAAAATTCCTGGACTATCCTGATGTAGCAGGTCTCGCCGCTCCAAAGCCAATGTACTTCATCGGTGGCACTGACGATGCCGTAAACCCGACAGAAGGAACAAAAGAGGCTTATGAAATCGTCCACAAAATCTGGAAGGCAAACAAAGCCGAAGATAAGCTCAAGACAGAACTGATTGAAGGCGGCGAGCACGCATTCCTGCCAGAACAGCAGGATTCAAGCTTCGCATGGTTAGCCGAACAGTTTAAATAAAGCAAGTGGCGAGTTTTGGGATTAGATAGATAAAGACAAAAACAAGCGGATAAAAAAATGGCGCGAGGGAGTGAAACGGCTTACGAAAACACTCCGTTTGTGTCGCCGCTTCTGCGGCGGATGTAAATAGTTACAGGCACAAACGGCGTGTAGCAGGCTAGCCTGCGATTTCGATAAGCCGTTATCACGACCGAGAGCCATTTTTTTTCTATGACAAACTCCCCTTTCGCTGTCTTTGCAAGTATAGCGAAAAAAAAAGCAAGTAGAAAAAAATGGACGGAGTCGGGGTTGCGACACAAAACCGCTTGAACTTGTTCACCGCGGTTTTGATGGCGCGTTCCCGACGGGAGTCCATTTTTTTATTTGTACATTAACCCTTTTTTCGCTATAATTGCATTTATGGTAATTGCTTCAATCGACATGAAGGACGGCTCGGTCGTCCAGCTCAAAAACGGAAAAGATTTGGTTTTAAAGCGTGATGACGCTGATTCTTTAATTTCTGATTTCGATAAATACGGTGAGGTCGCAATCATTGACCTTGACCAGGCACTTCGTAACACAGACGAAAAGGGCAACACAAAGAACACTGCCCTGCTTAAATCTTTGCTCAGGCGGGGAAATGTGCGCGTAGGCGGCGGAATCCGTGATGTAAAAAAAGCCCGGGAGTTAATTTCTCTGGGTGCCGAAAAAGTTATCGTCGGAAGTGCGGCATGGAATCCAAATCCCAAGGCCGGTGAGTCTGTCCTCAACGAAGAATTTTTGAAGGAACTCTGCGAAAAAATCGGTAAGCAGAGGGTCATTATTTCTGTCGATGCGATTAAAGGTAAAATTGCGGTAAAAGGCTGGACTGAGACGGTGGACATTCCTTTGATTGAAGGGGCTCGTCAAGCCGAAAAATACTGTTCCGAGCTTTTGTTTACCTGCGTCGAAAAAGAAGGCTGTATGCAGGGAACAGACATGGAGGCCTGTAAGGCTTTGAGAGAGGCCGTAAAATGCCGCGTGGTTGTTGCAGGCGGAGTAAATTCCCTTGAGCAGATTGTAGAGCTTGAAAAACTCGGCTGTGACGTTCAGCTGGGAATGGCTTTGTACACAGGAAAAGTAAATCTCAAAGACGCTTTTATCGGCTGCCTTAATTTTGAAAAAGTTGACGGCATGATTCCTGTAATCGCTCAGAGTCCCAGCGGTGAAGTTTTGATGATGGGCTATTCTAATAAGGAAGCATTTGAAAAATCTTTCAAGAGCGGAAAACTTACTTTCTTCAGCCGCACGCGAAACTGCCTCTGGACTAAAGGGGAGACAAGCGGACATTTCCTTGAGCTTATTAAAATGCGAGTTGACTGCGACAGGGACACTGTTCTGGCTACGGTTTTGCCACATGGCGGAGTCTGCCACACTGGAAGCTACACATGCTTTAGTGCCGAAGCTGATGCGAAATCAAATCTTGAGCGATTGTATGGAACGATTGCAGAGCGCTTTGCAAATCCTCGTCCGGGAAGCTACACGGCAACTCTGGATGCAAAACGGGTTCGTGAAAAGGTCATGGAAGAAGCCGAGGAATTGTGCGATGATGCCGACTCAAAAGATGAAGTCATTTGGGAAGCGGCAGATTTGCTTTATTTTGTGAGCGTCCTCATGTACAAGGAAGGCGTCACCTGGCAGGATGTCTATAACGAGTTGGACAGACGTCATAAAGAAAAATAATTAGCAGCATGAGATGCCCATAAGTTTTGTGACTTGTGGGCATTTTTTTAGGAATCAGGAGAAAATGACTTTATTAACATCGATTTTCCGTCCGGAATCTAAATTTCGCGCTTTTTTCGTTTCAATAGCAACTTTTGCCTTTGCCTATGGCCTTTATAAGGGCGTTATGGACAATTATCTTGCGGAGATTGTCGGGATGGGCGAGTTTGACAAAGGGCTTTCTGAGTTTTTCCGTGAGCTTCCGGGCTTTTTGCTTGTTTTCGTGCTTGCCGGACTCTATTTATTCTCTGCCGAGAACATTTACAAAATCGGTGCCCTTATTATGCTGGCCGGAATGACCATGCAAAGCTTTGTTCCCGCCACCCGTTTTATGGTCACCCTTGCGATTTTTGTCTATTCGCTGGGTGAGCACATTCAGCTTGGCATGAGGAACACTCTTTCGATTCAATATTCAAAAGAAGGACGGGGCGGCCTTGCCCTGGGAATCCAGAACTCAGTCTATCAGATAGGAACGCTTCTTGGATTTTTTGCCGTAATCGCAGTTTTTTTGATTTTCGGAAAGTCCAGCAGTCTTTTTCGCCCGATTTTTGCGGCAAGTGCCTGCATCATCGGTCTTGGAGCAATTTTCTCAACGAGAATGAACGCAAAAAGTGCAACGGACAAGTCAAAACGCCGCTTCTACTTCCGAAGGAAATTTTCAAAATACTACATGCTTGAGGTCTTTTACGGGGCACGCAAGCAGATTTTCTTTACCTTCGGCCCCTATGTTCTCGTTCTTTTTTATGGTGCCAATGCCATGATAATCAGCCTGCTTTTTGCCGTGAGCGCAATCTGCTGTTTTGTCGCCTCTCCTCTGGTGGGAAAAATCATCGACCGCTTCGGCTACAAAATCGTGATGATTTCGGATACGCTGATTCTGGTGATTGTCTGCTTTTTCTATGGATTCGCCCATCATCTTTTCCCAAAGAACATCGCATTTCTTATCTGCTGTGTGAATTATATCCTTGATTCGGTGATTTCCCTCGCTTCGATGGCTTCAAATGTCTATGTTCAGGATTTAGCGGACAGTCCTGAGGAAGTGAGGGCAACGATTTCCACAGGCGTTTCCGTAAATCACC